>NZ_JBFRDB010000012.1:0-144368 GCF_052113365.1 Arthrobacter sp. YAF17
CCCAATCCCCCAATCCGGGCAGATGCTTCCTTGACCGACACCCCCTGCCGCAGAAGCGAAAAGAACTCATCCTTCAGCGCATCCGGCGCCCGAAAACCACTCGGCATGGCAACCTCCAAAAAATCAGATGTTGCAACGACCGTATGATTCTGCGGGGCCCTAATGGGCCGGATCTGACCCCGCGTTGCCGTCCCGGCCTATAGTCGGATGATGGAACAGCGCATCTTGGGCAAAACCGGACGGAACGTCTCCATTGTCGGGCTGGGGACCTGGCAGCTGGGCGCGGACTGGGGCAACGTGGACCCCGCGCAGGCGCAGGCCATCCTGGCCGCCTCCGCGGAAGCCGGGGTCACGTTCTTCGACACCGCCGACGTCTACGGCGACGGCCGCAGCGAGCAGGCCATCGGAAAATTCCTGGCGGACAACCCGGGCCTGGACATCACGGTGGCCACCAAGATGGGCCGCCGGGCGGAGCAGCTGCCGGAGAACTACAGCCTGGCCAACTTCCGCGAGTGGACGGACCGGTCCCGGCGCAACCTGGGGGTGGAACGGCTGGACCTGGTCCAGCTGCACTGCCCGCCCACCGCCGTCTACAGCAGCGCCGAAGTCTACGACGCGCTGGACACCTTGGTGGCCGACGGCGCCATCCGGAACTACGGCGTCAGCGTGGAGCGGACCGACGAAGCCCTCGAAGCCATGCGCCACGACGGCACGGCCACGGTGCAAATCATCCTCAACGCCTTCCGGCTCAAGCCCCTCGACGAGGTGCTGCCCGCGGCGGAGGCGGCCGGCGTTGGCATCATCGCCCGCGTCCCGCTCGCCTCGGGGCTGCTCTCCGGCAAATACAGCGCGGACACGTCCTTCGCCGCGGACGACCACCGGAACTTCAACCGCACCGGATCGGCGTTCGACGTCGGCGAGACCTTCTCCGGAGTGGACTTCGGACAGGGCCTCAACGCGGTGGCCGAGTTCGAGGAACTGGTGCCCGACGGCGTCAGCACCGCCCAGGCGGCCCTCGCCTGGATCGCGGCGCAGGACGGCGTCAGCACGGTGATCCCCGGCGCCCGCAACGTGGGCCAGGCCCGCTCCAACGCCGAAGCGGCGCGGGTCAGCGGGATTGATTCAACGTTCGACGTCGGCGTCCACGAAATCTACGACCGCTACTTCCGCGCATCGATCCACCCGCGCTGGTAGCAGTTCCGGACGGGCCGCTCATGACTGCACCGTCCATCGACGGCTTTGTTGACCGGCTCGCGGCCGTGGCAACGGGGCCGGCGTGCAACAACTTCTTTGACCACTCCGTCCCCGGCAATGCGCAGCGCCGGCGGAACCTGGCGATCTACCTGCAGGAAATGCTGGACCGGCGCCCGAAGGTGCTGCTGGTGGGGGAGGCCCCCGGATTCCGGGGCATGAGGATCACCGGCGTTCCCTTCACCACCCGCACGATGTTCGAGGGCCCTGCCAACGGATTCGGACTGTTCGGGCCGGGCAAGGGCTACGTGCTGCCGGCGGAAGCCGCGGGAGTTGCGGCCGAGCCGACGGCCACCGTGATGTGGGAGGTGCTGGCCGAGCTGGAATTCCTTCCCCTGCTCTGGAGTGCCTGCCCCTGGCACACCCACCGGCCCGGGCAGCCGCTGTCCAACCGCACGCCCAATGCCTCCGAAGCAGCACTCGGGACTCCGTTCTGGCGGGCGCTGACGGAGCTGTTCCCCATCGACACGGTGGTGGCCGTGGGCAATGTGGCGCACCGCAGCCTGCAGCGCAGCGGCCTGGACGTGCCGAAGATCCGGCATCCCGCCCACGGGGGCCGGTCCGGATTCAAGCTCGGGCTGGAGGAATTACTGGCCGCGGGGATGGAGCAGTAGGCCGGCGGCGACGTGTCTTGACCGGGTCAGAGCCGGGCGCCCGTTTCGTCGGCAAGGGCTTTCAGGAGCTGGTCCTGGAACGTGTGGTCATTGACGGCGCGGTGTGGCTGCTGCCTTTGCTGGTGGTACCAGTACCCGCCGCTTGTGAGCGCCTCGGGCTGATCACTTGCCGCGAGCCATGCCTGGGTTTGATGTCCCAGTTCCAGATCGTCCGGTGCGCCCGGCCCGCCCATCTTGGTGGGCACCCAGCCGGGGTCCACGGCGTTGCTGAACAGCTCCGGACGCAGCCGGGCAAGGGCTGCCGCGAGCGTGGTGACGAACAGTTTGCTGTCCGCGTACGACCCGGGCGTCGTGCCCTGCCAATCGACGCCGGCCAGCGAGGGCTGCCCGCCGAAATGCGAACCGCTGCTCAAGTACACGTGCCGCCGCGGCCCGTCGAGCAGGGCCGTGAGGAGGTAGGGCGCGATGATGTTGACCGGCATGACCGCCCGTCCGCGCCAGACCCCGGCGTTGTGGATCACCGCGTCGAGCGGATCCCGGCCGTTCAGCTCTGCGGCGATGCGCCGTACGGCATCGCGGTCAGTGAAGTCGCCCACCACGATGTCCGCACCGCGGTCCACGAGGGCGGCGAGGCTGGCCGCGCGGTCCTGGTTGCGAGCATGCAGGACGACGTCGTGGCCGCCAGACAGCAGGGAATCCGCTGCGGCCCGTCCAAGGCCGTCCGCGGAACCTGTGACAAGGATTCTCATGATTGCTGGTTCTCCTTAGGTTGGCGGGGAGCTGCGGCTAAATCCAACGCGGGGTCAGATCCCGCCCATGTTGGGCCCGTTATTTGGACCGTAAGTGACCCCGCGTTGGGGGTGCTTTGTCAGTCGAGGAGGTGCAGCTGGGCGGGAGTGTCGAGGTCCTCGCCGCCGGCGAGGTCGCTGCAGTCCACCAGATCAACCAGGTCCGGGTGGGCCTGCAGGAAGTGCCGCGCCCCGGCGTCGCCCGTCGCTGATTCCGCAGCCTCATTACGAAGGGTGGCATCCAGGAGCAGGGGATGGCCGCGCCGCAGCTTTCCCTCGGGTCCGCGGTAGGCGGCCGCGGTCACCCGGCCGGGCCGGTGGGCTGCCAGTAGCCGGGCGACGGTCTCCGCTGTCAGGCCGGGCTGGTCCACCAGCGCCATAAGCACGTGGTCCGCCGGGGCCGCCGCGGCGACGCCGAGCCGGAAGGAGCCGCCCATTCCGGTGGCCCAGTCCGGGTTGTCGATGACCCGGTGCCGGCTAAGGTCGGTGGCGGCGCGGACTGTTGCCGCGTCCGCGCCGAGGACGATCACCACGTCCCGGCAGCCGCCAGCGAGGAGCACGTCGGCGAGAACTTCCACGAGAGTGCGGCCGCGGAAGGGGAGCAGCGCCTTGGGCCCGAGTCCCAGCCGTGTCCCGGCGCCGGCAGCGAGCAACACCGCCGTCGTTGATCCCGCAGTCGTTGTTCCCGCAGTCGTTGATCCAGCCGTCGTGAGCCGTTCCGGTGAGTCAGCCATGGCCCCAGCCTATGCATCCAGTTGGCAGTTGACGGCAGTCGCGGGCCGGAACATTGCCGTCAACTGCACACTCGGTGGGTTCAGGACGTTGTAGCCCACTCGCGCTAGAAACCAAGGGTCTGCGCGCCACGTCGAATCCTGGCGGGCTCAGCTGCCCCGGTAGGTGGAATAGGCGAACGGGCTGAGCAGAAGCGGTACATGGTAGTGCGCCTCCGACTCCACCACGCCGAACGTGAGGATCACCTCGGGGAAGAACGTCTCGGTGGCGCTGGCCGCGAAGTACTTTCCCGTGTCGAAGGCCAGACGGTACGTTCCAGTGGGCAGTCGCTCCGGACCCAGTTGTTTGACGCGTCCGTCGGCGTCGGTGGCGCCCTCGGCGATCTGGACCCAGCGCTCGCCGTCGAGCCTGTGCAGGGTGACCGGGACGTCCGCCGCCGGCTTGCCGGAGCCGGTGTCGAGTACGTGGGTGGTGACGTGGGACATGCTCATTGGCCCATCAGTCCTTCGAGTCGGAGCACTGCGATTTCCCGCAGCTGCTGGCCAATTATTGTCTGTTCTTCCCCGGGCGTGTGGGCGAGCCTGGTGTTGAGCGCGGCCAGGATCTCCTGGCGGCTGCGGCCGGCTGCCCGGATCAGGAACACCTGCCCGAACTTCTCCTCGTAGGCCCGGTTGCCGTCCGCCAGGGCCTGCGCGACGGCGGCGTCCGCCTCGCCGAGTCCGGCCTGCTCCGACTGGGACAGCCTGGCCTCCACACTGGTGCCCGGTGCCCGCTCGCCGATCCGCGGGTGGTGGGCGAGGGCCGCCTCAATCTCCGTGGGAGTGAACGGGTCGGCTGCGCCGCGGCCCGCCTCAAGCAGCGCCGCGAGGCCGGAGTATGGCCGCGCGTCAACAAGTTCGTCGATCCAGCGCGGGATGTCCAGGCAGGGGCGCAGGGCAGCGGCGGCCCCGGTGCGGCTGGCCGAGTTGAACTGTTCAAGGTGCATGGGACATGTCCTAGTGAGCGGCTGCTGGATTCACGGTCTAGGGCCCACGTTAGTCTGGGAAAGGATTCAATCCACGGACGAAAGGCAGTGTCATGAGTGATCCCAACGAACCGGGCACCGATCCCGCGGACCTCCGCGGGCCGGGCGACCCGGACGCCGTCGAAGCCCGCCAGCCGCACGCCGAACCCGGCCAAGCCGGCAATATCCGCGAGGAACAGCAGACCCGGGCCGCAGGAACGGTGCCCGCCGCCTATGTCGGGTCCGGCGACTCCGAAGCGGAGGACAAACCGGAAGACGCTGCCGCGGACACCGGCATGTGGGACGACGAGACCTGACATTGACGCCCTGCTGGGTGGGGTGACAGCTGATTCATAGGTCCGGCATAGCTGGCGTGGCTAGCTTGGGCAACTATGGAACAGCGCACGCCCCGGCAGCCCAGCCACCGTCGAGGCGGCACTGCGCCCCGGCCGCGCTCCCGCACGTTCCGCCGCACCCGGGCGGTCATCTTCGCGCTGTGCGCCGCGGTGCTGGCCGTGGCGGTGGGTACCGGTGTCCACTCCGCCGCGCAAGCCCGTCCGACGGCGGCCGTACAGGCGGGGAGCGTGACGGACGGCCCGGCGCCGGTGTCGACGTCGAACGGCCAGGCGCCCGCTGCGGCGGCCACCACGCCGGCGGCCACGGAAACCGCCGCGCCGGCCCCGCCGGCCGCAGGAGTCATCGACGCGGAGCTGGACGCCAGGATCAACGCCATCATCGACGCCAACAGCGAGTACCAGCTCGGCGTCGCGCTCGTGGACCTGTCGGACGGCGCTGATTTAACCGCTGTCCACGAATACGGCGTCCAGGCGGCGTTCGTCGCCGCCAGCACGGCCAAGGTCCTGGCCGCCGAGGCCTACTACCACCTCGTCGAAACCGGCAGGGCCTCGCTCGACGATCCGCTGGGAGCCTACACCGCGGATTTCCAGCTGCAGGCGATGATCCAGCAGAGCGACAACGACTCCTGGTCCCTGATCATGGACGCGGTGGGCTACGCGGAGCTGACGGACTACGCAGCCTCGATCGGGGTGGACTACGCCCCCACCAGCAACACGCTCACGCCCGCGGAGATGGCCCGCATCCTGGCCGGGCTGTACTCCGGGACGCTGCTGGAACCCGCGCACGCCGCGCAACTGCTGTCCTATATGCAGGACACCAACTATGAAACGCTCATCCCGGCTGCCGTCCCCGCCGGCATCACTGTCTTCCACAAGTACGGGCTGCTGGCCGGGCAACTGCACGACGCCGGCATCCTCGCCCAGGACGGGCGCGCCTACGCCCTGGTGATCTACACCAAGGGCGCCGGCCTGGGCAGCGTCCCCGAGCGGACGGACGTCATCCACCAGGTCACGGCGGCCGTGGCGGAGGGTTTGTTCTAGGTTTGGGTTGTCCGGCCGCCGTATTGGTCAATATAGAGTCGGCGCATGACGGTAAAGATTCAGGACGGCGCGACGTACACGGTCGTGAAGCGCGCCCACCCTGCTGCCGGGCAGCGGACCTACTACCGGCTGGGCGATAACGGGCAAGAGCTCGAACTCACGGATGAAGAGGCCGCTGAGACCCGCTAGGGCCACCTGCCCCACACCGTGTCGGTAGCCTTCGGTCCGGGGGCACTTTGCCTGGGTCCGGCGTCGTATGGGACGACGGCGGCCCGGCGTTTCGTGTCGAAGTGCCCCCGGACGGGGCGGACTCCGTGCCCAGGCCGGCCCGCTGAGGGGCCTACTTCCCCAGGAAGCCCAGCAGCGCCTCGTTGACCTCGGCGGCGTGGGTCCAGAGCATGCCGTGTGGGGCGCCCTCGATCTCCACGTATTCGGCGCTGGGCAGGTCCTTGGCGAACCGCCTGCCGGTAACGTCGATCGGCAGGATCTGGTCCGCGGTGCCGTGGACAATCAGGGCCGGGACGTCGATCTTGGGGATGTCGGCGCGGAAGTCAGTGAGCCAGGTGGGCTGCGCGGCCACCGACGCCGTGGGGCCGCCCGACGTCGCGAGGTTCCAGCCGGCCCGCATCACTTCCTCGGACAGCCTGGGTGTGCCCAGGAACGTGTCGCTGTTGTAGAAGTTCTTGAAGAACTCGGTGAAGAAGGCGTAGCGGTCGGCGGTGACAGCCTCCAGCAGGCCGTCGAACACGGACTGCGGGACGCCGTCGGGGTTGTCGTCGGTCTGCAGGAGGTAGGGCTCCAGCGAGCCGAGGAACACGGCCTTCGCCACCCGGGCCGAACCGTAGGTGCCGAGGTAGCGGCCCACCTCGCCGGTGCCCATCGAGAAGCCCACCAGCACGGCGTCGGTCAGGTCCAGGGTGGTGAGCAGGGTGTTGAGGTCCCCGGCGAAGGTGTCGTAGTCGTAGCCGTCGGTGGGCTTGCTGGACTGGCCGAAGCCGCGGCGGTCGTAGGTGATGACCCGGTAGCCGGCGCCCAGCAGGGCCGTGGTCTGCTTCTCCCAGGAGGATCCGTCCAGCGGGTAGCCGTGAATCAGGACTACCGGCTGCCCGGTCCCGTGGTCCTCGTAGTAGAGCTCGATGTCGGTGCTGTTCTCGGTTCCAACCTTGATGTAAGCCATGTCAGCGGTCCTCTCGGTACGGTTCGGAAGTCAGTTCGTGCGGGAGCGGCGCAGCGCTGGTGCCACTGTACGGAACCAACACCGGCAGGCAACAGGGTGTTCCCGCGGGCGCTTTTTCTGACGGACATACCCCTGGGGGTATAGTAAACGCAGCAGACCCACCAATAAGGAGAACCAGATGTGCCGACAGGTTGCATGCAAGAAGTGCGGAAAGACCACCTGGGCCGGATGCGGCCAGCACGTTGGCCAGGTCATGCGGGGCGTCAAGAGCGCCGACCGCTGCAAGGGCCACGAGGGTGAAGTCAGCACCAAGACCGGCTTCTTCGCCAAGCTCTTCGGCCGCTAGCCCCGGTCCTCCGGCTGGAACAGAGCCCCCGTTGCACAAGGTGTAGCGGGGGCTCTCAGGGTTAACCCGGCCGCGGGGCCGGCAAGAAAGCGCCGGTCTACTCCCGCAGCGCCCTCGCCACCACATCCGTCAACTGGTGGATCACGGCCAGGCGTTCCTCGCTCTCGCCGTCCTCGCCCCAGGTGTAGATGGCCAGCGCGTAGGAGCGCTCGCCGGAGCTCAGGAGGGCCGCGTCGTGGACGTAGCCTTCCAGCTCGCCGTATTTGTGCTGCACCGTGATGTCCGGGCCGACGGCGGCCGGGATGAGGCGTTCGTTGTTGGTCTGCTGCATGTAGCCGAGCAGCTCCTGCGTGTGCTCCGCGTTCATCAGCTTGCCGCTGGAGAGCTGTTTGAGCACCTCCGCCATCTCGGCCGGGGTCAGCAGGTTCTGCTCCGGGTCGTAGCTGATCCCGATCGACGCGGCGTACTCGATCAGCTTCGGGTAGCCGATGTCCTCCATCAGCAGCAGCCAGGCGTCGTTGCTGCTCGCGTTGACCATCGCCTTGACCTGGAACGCGGCGTCGTAGCTGCCCAGCGGCACGTCCAGGGACTTTTCGCCGGTCTCCACCAGGTGGTAGTAGGCGGCCGCCGTAATGATTTTGGCGGTGCTGGCGGCCACGAACTCGGTCCCGTCGCCGTAGCTGCGCGGCTCCCCGCCGTGCGTATCCGCGAGGACGACGCCCACCCGGTAGCCGGGGTTCTCGGCCAGGATCCGTTTGATCTCGGTGTCGACATCGACGGCGGCCCGCGGGACCGACGCGGCGGGGGCCGGCGCTGCCTCGGGCTGCCCCTCCCACTGGCTCTGCAGGCTGGCGAGGAAGTCCGTCCTGGGTGCCGGCCCGGTGCGGACGACGGCGGCCGTCACCATGCCCAGCAGCACCAAGACCGTGGCCGCCCAGACCAGAAGCAGCTTCCCGCGGGCATTGAGGGATTTTGCGGCCGGACGGGATGATCCCGAGGTGTTCATGGTGCAGGACCTTCCAGGTCGAGAGGCGGAGGGGTCTCCTGCAATGTATGCCCGGCCGCGGGGCATGTCCAAAAGACGCGCGGCGCGGCGCGGAGGTGAGGGCAGACTCCCGGCTGTGCCCGATGCCGCGGACACGTGCGTTTCCCCGTCGACTGCTCCATAACTGCCGTTATGAGGCCCCAAAAGGGCGGTTATGGAGCGGCCGATCAGGGATTCGCCGTCTCGTTTGCCGGGCGCCGCCATCACCGCCCGGGCCGCCGGCCGCACTAGGCTGGCAGCTATGCCGAGGAAAATAACTGTGAGCCTGCCGGACCCCACCCTGCGCGAGTACCTGACGCCCCACCCCGACGTCACCGTCCTCGAGTGGGACCTGACCGGGGAGCCTCCCGTGACCCGCCTCGATATCGTGGTCCAGCCGTACATGGGCGGCACGGAGGTCCTGCGCGCCCTGGAAGCGGTGGACTCCGGGCTGGTGCAGAGCCAGTCGATCGGGTACGACGGCGTCGCGGCCTCACTGCCGCCGGGCCGGGTGTTCGCCAATGCCGCCGGCGTCCACGAGACCTCCACCGCCGAACTGACCCTGGCCCTGATCCTGGCCAGCCAGCGCGAGTTCCCCCGGCTGCTGCAGAACCAGCGGGAGGGCCGGTGGGAGACCCGGCCCACCGCCAGCCTCGCCGACCGCCGGGTCCTGATCGTCGGCTACGGCGGCGTGGGCAAGGCGATCGAGGACCGGCTCCTGCCGTTCGAGACCACCGTGACCCGGGTGGCCAGCAGGGAACGGACGGATCCGCGCGGCCACGTCCACGGCATCGACGAGCTGCACACCCTGCTGCCCGAGCACGACATCGTGATCGTCGGGGTGCCGCTGAGCGCCGCCACCCGCCACCTCATCGACGACGCTTTCCTCGCGGCGATGCCCGACGGCGCGTTGCTGGTCAACGTGGCGCGCGGCCCGGTCGCGGACACGGACGCCCTGGTGAAGCACACCGGCTCCGGCCGGATCCGCGCCGCCCTGGACGTCACCGATCCCGAGCCGCTGCCGCAGGACCACCCGCTGTGGGGGACTCCCGGCGTCATCATCAGCCCGCACGTGGGCGGGGCCAGCTCGGCCATGCGCCCGCGGATGGGAAAGCTCCTGCAGCGGCAGATCGACTTGATGCTGGCGGGCGAGCCGCCGGTGAACGTGGTGCTGGGCGGCTAGGTAGCGGGAAGGCGGGTCACTCGCCTCGCCCGGAGTGCTTGCCATCGACTAACGCCAGGGAATACCGTCCCAACCAGCGGTTGAATTCACTAGCGGAAGGCATTTGATGCTGAAGCAAGTCGCTGAGGGCGTTCTGGTTCACGAGAGCGAGTTCATCCAGAGTAACTCCGTGGTTGTGCAGGGCCGGGCCGGTGTGTTGCTCATCGACCCCGGCATTACGAGCAACGAATTGGCCGACCTTGCGAACGACCTTCGCGAGCTGGGCCAGCCCGTCGTGGCAGGCTTCTCCACGCATCCTGATTGGGAACATCTGCTCTGGCACGCGGCCTTCGGCGACGCGCCCCGCTACGGTACAGCCCGCTGCGCTGCCTCCATCCAGGATCTGCTGTCGCACGCGGACTGGCAGGCCCGCGTCGCCGAGGGGCTGCCACCGGAGTACGCCGAGGAGATCCCGATGGATCTGCTCGGACTCATCACGGGTCTGCCCGCCGGGTCGGCCCAGATTCCCTGGGATGGCCCCATTATCCGGATCATCGAGCACCGGGCCCATGCCCCGGGCCATGCGGCGCTGTTGATCGAGGAGCGCGGCGTCCTCGTCGCGGGCGACATGCTCTCCGACATCCTGATGCCGTTCCTCGACCTGGAGGCCGCGGATCCGCTCGAGGACTACCTCACGGCGCTGCGGCTGTTCGAGAGCGTTGCCGACGGCGTTGATGCCGTCATCCCCGGCCACGGCTCAGTCGGCGGAGCCGGCCAGCTGCGGGCACGGATCAAACAGGACCGCGCGTACCTACAGGCCCTGCTCGACGGCGGTGATCCCGACGACCCCCGCGTCGGTCCGTCGGCGTCGTTGGAATGGCTGCCCGACGTGCACCAATGGCAAGTACAGCGGCTCACCCAAAGAGAACAGGACTAGACGCCAGCGAACGTGCCCCCGTCCCGGCTAACGCACGCCACTCCCGCCCGCGGCCTGCCCGCCACCGTATAATCCGAACATGCCAATCACCCGCCTTGACCGAGGCAACCCCGCCCAGCCGTCCGCCCTCAAGCAGTACGGAAGCGGGCTGTGAGCGGCGGTCTGGTCGCCCTGCTGGACGACATCGCAGCCCTGGCCCGCATCGCGGCCGCCTCGGTGGACGACGTCGCGGCCGGGGCAGCCAAAGCGGGGGCCAAGGCCGCCGGCGTCGTCATCGACGACGCCGCCGTCACCCCGCAGTACGTGTCCGGGGCGGACCCGTCCCGCGAGCTGCCGATGATCAAGCGGATCTTCTGGGGCTCGCTCCGCAACAAACTGCTGATCATCCTGCCAGCGCTGCTGCTCATCAGCGCCTTCATCCCGGGCGTGATCCCGTTCATCCTCATGCTGGGCGGCACCTACCTCTGCTACGAGGGTGCCGAGAAGGTCTGGCACAAGTTCTTCGGCCACCACGAGGCCGAGGAAGACAAGCCCGCGGTGGACCGGGGCCCCGAGGCGGAGGCCAAGGTCACCAAGGGCGCCATCACCACCGACTTCATCCTCTCCTGCGAGATCATGGTCATCGCCATGAACGAGGTGGCCGCCGAGTCCTTGTGGGTCCGCGCCATCATCCTGGTGGTCGTGGCGCTAGTGATCACGGTGGCCGTGTACGGCGCCGTCGCACTCATCGTCAAAATGGACGACATCGGCCTGCACCTGGCAGCCAAGGACTCCGCGGGCGCCCAGCGCTTCGGCGGGCTGCTCGTCAGGGGGATGCCCGCCGTGCTGGCCGCAATCACCCTAATCGGGACGATCGCCATGCTCTGGGTGGGCGGTCACATCATGCTGCAGGGGGCCCACGACCTCGGCTGGCACCTGCCGTACGACGTGGTCCATGTCCTCGAGGCTCCGTTCGCCGGACTCCCGGTGGTGGGCGGCTTCCTTGCCTGGCTCGTGAACACCCTGTGCTCGGCCGTCCTCGGCCTCGCCTGGGGCCTCGTCGTTATGGCCGTCCTGGTCCCGCTCCTCAAGGTACTGCCGTTCGGCAAGAAGAAGGACGGCCACGACGAGGGCGGCGTCCGCGCCGCCGTCGACGGCCATCAGCCGGCGAAGCACGACGCCGATCCTGCCTCCTAGCTTGTAACCCGCGGCAGAAAAGAGAGCCGCTGTCGTTTCCGAGTGCCGCGACACTGCGGTCACCGGTTATCTGCCTCGGCTGCGCCGTAAATCCCAGGGGTTTGTCCGGCTAGGACCTGCCAGAGTCGACTCGGCTTTCAGGGCTTCCGCACGATACAGCAGCGCCGCCGTTGACCGCTCGGAACGTCCTGAGTACTGTGATTCCACTATCCATCCGCGCCGTGGAGGCAGCAATGGGCGGCAACTCCAGGAGCAGCTCTGACTGCGAGGTCAAGACTGCGTGCGGCGACCTGGACGGTACCGGCAGGATCACAACGCATGGCTGACGAAAACAAGGACGAGGTCCTCTGGTTGCCGCAGCCTGAAGAGCAAGATTTTCCGGGCGCGGCGGCTTATCTTTCCTTACTAGCATCCGACGATGTCGTTGCCCCCATTGTCGCGTCGCTCAGGTCCGCGCCAATCCAGCATCGCAAGGCGAAGGATATCCTCCGAGCCGCGAGACTGGAGCTGCTGCCCGATCACAACCCCCACGTGGCCTCGGACCTGAAGAAGATCAAGGAAGGCAAGAAGCTCTCGCCCATCCTTATGGTCAGGGGCGACCTGGCACGGGGCATTCCCGCGCAGGTGGCCGATGGCTACCACCGGGTGTGCGCAAGCTACTACACGGATGAAAACACCGACATTCCACTCAAGCTGGTTGACGCGCCGCGGTAACCTCCGCAAGCCAACCGCACTGCCGGCTGAAGGAGGAACGTGTCGTTCTATCAGCTCGCACTGATCGCCGCCGTCGCGCTCCTCGGGCCGCTGCTGGCGCTGCCCGTGAAGTGGCACCTTCCCGTGGTGGCGGGAGAGTTGCTGGCTGGTATGGCCATCGGGCACACGGGTCTGAACCTGGTGGATGCCTCGGATCCCACGTTCACCTTCGTGGCCGACGTCGGGTTCGCCCTCATCATGTTTGTCGCCGGGACGCATGTCCCTGTGCGGGACGCAGCCATCCGCCCCGCGCTGGGTGGTGGAGCCCTCCGTGCCGGCATTGCCGCAGTGCTCGCGTGCGCCGTCGGAATCATCATTGCCTATGCTTTTGGCACCGGGCATGCACCCCTTTACATCGTTCTCCTCGCTTCCTCTTCGGCAGCATTGGTCCTGCCGATCGTCGATTCGCTGCGGCTGAGGGGGCCAAAGGTCCTGATGACAACTGCACAGGTTGCGGTAGCGGACGTTGCCTGCATCGTGGCACTTCCGCTTGCTGTTGACCCACCCCATGCGCTGAGGGCGGCCCTCGGGGCAGCGCTGGTGGCGGTGTGCGCTGCGGTCTTGTTCTTTGTGCTTCGCTGGCTGGAGCGCAGCGGAACGCGCGGACGGGTGCATGATATGTCCGAGGACCGGAAGTTCGCCTTGGAGCTGCGGATCCAGCTTGCTCTGCTGTTCGCCCTCTCGGGGCTTGCCGTCGCAGGCCACGTGTCCATCCTGCTGGCCGGGTTCTCCTTCGGCCTGGTGGTCGCAGCGGTGGGCGAACCCCGGCGGCTGGCTCATCAACTCTTCGCCGTCACGGACGGCTTTCTTGGGCCGGTGTTCTTTGTCTGGCTGGGCGCATCGCTCGATCTGCGCATCCTTGCGGGCAGCCCCAGGATGATTCTCCTCGGGATTTGCCTTGGCCTGGGAACCCTGGTGGTCCATGGAAGCCTGCGGCTCCTCGGCCAGCCGCTGTCGCTTGCGGTGCTGGCAGCGTCCCAGTTGGGAGTGCCGGTTGCCGCCGCCACTGTTGGCTCGCAACTGCACTTGCTGGAACCTGGAGAAGCCGCGGCGATGATCCTCGGTGCGCTCATCAGCATCGGGGCGAGCACCATCGCGGGCTCACGGGCGGCGCGCACGTTTTCGCAGCCCGCCGCGACGCCGGTGGGCAAGCCACCTGAGGGCGGCCCGACCGTGGCTGCTTAATTCGCCCAAGTCGGCGGCAAGCCTTGCCGGTGCAGGGAGTCCTCACCAAGCACTAACGGCCCGCTCGCCGTGCCCGGCACAAACACACAGGATTCGCCCTGAGAGGAACCCGTTCCACTCCAAGCCTGCGGACGTAAACTGACCTTCGGATTACTCGGCGGAACACGTGGCTGGGAGTACGGATGCTCTGGAAACTGCTGGTTGAATACCTGACACCGCAACGCAGGCTGCTGCTCGCCGTCGTCGTCTTCCAGCTGGCGCAGTCCATCGCGTCGCTGTACCTGCCCACCCTGAACGCGGACATCATCGACCAGGGCGTGGCCAAGGGGGACACGGACTACATCCTGCACACCGGCGGCGTGATGCTGCTGGTCACCCTGCTGCAGATCGCCTGCGCCATCGCGGCCGTGTACTTCGGGGCGAAGGCGGCGATGGCGATGGGCCGGGACGTGCGCGGGGCGATCTTCAGCCGGGTGGCGGCCTTCTCCGAGCAGGAGGTCACCCGCTTCGGCGCGCCGAGCCTCATCACCCGCTCCACCAACGACGTCCAGCAGGTCCAGCAGCTGGTGCTGATGTCCGCCACCCTCATGGTGGCCGCGCCCATGCTCTGCATCGGCGGCGTGATTATGGCGATCCGGCAGGACGCGCAGCTGTCCTGGCTGATCGCCGTCAGCGTGCCGGTGCTGCTGATCGGGGTGGGGCTGATCATCACCCGGATGGTGCCGCTGTTCCGGCTCATGCAGACCCGGATCGACACCGTGAACCGGGTGCTCCGCGAACAGCTCACCGGCATCCGCGTGGTCCGCGCGTTCGTCCGCGAGGACGTGGAGACCGCCCGCTTCTCCCGGGCCAATGAGGACGTCACGGACACCGCCCTGCGCGCCGGCCGGCTGATGGCGCTCGCGTTCCCCGTGGTGATGCTGGTGCTGAACGTCTCGTCCGTGGCGGTGATCTGGTTCGGCGCGTTCCGGATCCAGGACGGCTCCATGCAGGTGGGCACCATGATCGCGTTCCTGAGCTACCTCATGCAGATCCTGATGTCCGTCATGATGGCCACGTTCATGGCGATCATGATCCCGCGCGCGGCGGTCTCCGCGGACCGGATCGGCGCGGTGCTGGGCACCGAATCCAGCGTCCGCCCGCCGGAGCACCCGGTCGGCTTTGCCGGCCGCACCGGCCGCGGCGAGCTGGAAATGCGCGACGTCGGATTCGCCTACCCGGGTGCCGAACAGCCGGTCCTGTCCGGGATCAGCTTCACCGCCCGGGCGGGGCAGACGACGGCGATCATCGGCGCCACCGGTTCCGGCAAGACCACCCTGGTGAACCTGATGCCGCGGCTCTTCGACGCGACGTCCGGCTCGGTGCTGATCGACGGCGTCGACGTGCGGGAGCTGCACCCGGACCTGCTCTGGGGGCACATCGGCCTGGTCCCGCAGAAGCCGTACCTGTTCTCCGGCACGGTCCGCAGTAACCTGCTCTACGGCAAACCCGACGCCACCGAGGACGAACTCTGGCGGGCGCTGTCCATCGCGCAGGCCGAGGACTTCGTCCGGGAGATGGAGGGCGGGCTGGACGCGCCCGTCTCGCAAGGCGGCACCAACGTCTCCGGCGGGCAGCGGCAGCGGATCGCGATCGCCCGGGCACTGGTGAAACGGCCCGAGCTCTACATCTTTGACGACTCGTTCTCCTCGCTGGACACCGCCACCGATGCCCGGCTGCGGCAGGCGCTCAAGCAGCACACCGCCGGCGCCACCCTGGTGATCATCGCCCAGCGGGTCTCCAGCATTGTTGACGCGGACCAGATCCTGGTGCTCGACGGCGGCCGGATCGTCGCGCACGGCACGCACACCGAGCTGCTGGAGACCTCGGAGACGTACGGCGAGATTGTGAACTCCCAGCTCGCGGCGGAGGAGGCGGCATGAGCAAGGTCGAGTCCCAGACGCCCGGAACCGGCGCCGCGGGCGGCGGCCCCGGCGGCGCCACAAGGGAGGCCCCGCTGCGGATTCCCCGTCCGGCGGGCGGGCCGGGACGCGGCGGGCCGTTCGCCGGGATGAACGTGCCGGCGGAGAAGGCGATGAACTTCTGGCCGTCCGCCAAACGGCTGCTGGGCCAGCTGCGGCCGGAGCGGCTGTGGCTGGTGCTGGTCCTGCTGCTCGCCGTCGTGAGTGTGACGTTCTCGGTGATCGGGCCGCGGCTCCTCGGCGAGGGCACCAACCTGATCTTCGCCGGCGTCGTGTCCAAGCAGCTGCCGGCCGGGGTGAGCCAGGAGCAGCTGATCGCGCAGCTGCGCGCGGAGGGGCAGACCCAGCAGGCGGACATGCTCAGCGCCATGACGCTGACGCCCGGCGCGGGGATCGACTTCGCGGCGCTGGCCAGCGTGCTGCTGTGGGCGCTGGCGCTGTACGTGCTGGCGTCGGGATTTATGTGGATGCAGGCATATATCCTCAACGGCGTGGTGCAGCGCACCATGTTCCGGCTGCGCGAGCGGATCGAGGCGAAGATCAACCGGCTGCCGCTGCGGTACTTCGACTCGATCCAGCGCGGGGAGCTCCTGAGCCGGGTCACCAACGACGTGGACAACATCTCGCAGAGCCTGCAGCAGTCCATCAGCCAGGCGGTCACGTCGCTGCTGACCGTGCTGGGCGTGCTGGTGATGATGGTCATCCTCTCGCCCACGCTCGCGCTGATCGCGCTGGTCACCGTGCCGCTGACGCTGGTGACGACGGCGGTCATCGCCAAGCGCTCGCAGAAGCTGTTCGTGGCGCAGTGGAAGCACACGGGGGAACTGAACGGGCAGATCGAGGAGACGTACACGGGTCACGCGCTGGTGAAGGTGTTCGGCCGGCAGCGGGAGGTGGAGGAGCGGTTCCGGCAGAAGAACGCGGAGCTGTATGAGGCGAGCTTCGGCGCGCAGTTCGTGTCCGGGCTGATCATGCCGGCCATGACGTTTATCGGGAACCTGGTCTATGTGGGGATCGCCGTGGTGGGCGGGCTGCAGGTTGCCGCCGGAGCGATGCAGCTGGGCGACGTGCAGGCGTTCATCCAGTACTCGCGGCAGTTCACCCAACCGCTGGCCCAGCTGGGCTCGATGGCGAACCTGCTCCAGTCCGGGGTGGCATCGGCCGAGCGGGTGTTCGAGCTCCTGGACGAGGAAGAGCAGTCGGCGGATCCTGTGCCGTCGGTGGCGCCGAACGGCGGGCGGGGGCGGCTCGTGTTCGAGAACGTGTCGTTCTCGTATTCGCCGGACAAGCCGCTGATCGCGGACCTGAGCCTGGTGGCGGAGCCGGGGCAGACCGTGGCGATAGTTGGGCCGACGGGGGCGGGGAAGACCACCCTGGTGAACCTGATGATGCGGTTCTACGAGCTCGACGCTGGGCGGATCACGCTCGACGGCGTGGACGTCACCGAGATGTCCCGCAACGGGCTGCGCTCGCGGATGGGCATGGTGCTGCAGGACACCTGGCTGTTCGGCGGGACCATCCGGGACAACATCGCCTACGGCCGGCCCGGTGCTTCTGAGGCGGAGATCCTGGAGGCCGCTCGGGCGACGTACGTGGACCGGTTTGTGCGGTCCCTGCCGGAGGGCTACGACACCGTGCTCGAGGACGAGGGCGGCAACGTCTCCGCCGGCGAGAAACAGCTGCTGACCATTGCCCGGGCGTTCCTGGCCCGCCCGTCCGTGCTGATCCTGGACGAGGCGACGAGCTCGGTGGACACCCGCACTGAGGTGCTGGTGCAGAAGGCAATGAGCGCGCTGCGGAGCGACCGGACGTCGTTTGTCATCGCGCACCGGCTCTCCACCATCCGCGACGCCGACCTCATCCTGGTGATGGAATCCGGGCAGATCGTGGAGCAGGGCACGCATGCCTCGTTGCTTGAGGCGGGCGGGGCGTACGCGGCGCTTTACGCGGCGCAGTTTGCGGCGCCTGTGGCGGAGGTTTAGCTGTCCTGCTAGCCTGCCTGGCCGTCAGACGGGACCCACGAGAAGCCGATCCGAGGTGCGACAGGAGGCGGGACGGACTTCGCGCACTCTGCTGGCCTTTCCCTCCAGGCAGGGTGGCCCATTGGCGTATCCTCTCCCCGGCCAGAGATCGGCACCCCGGGTCTTCCAGCTCTTGGCTGTCCGGCTAAGGCATACCCCAACTGGGCGTCAGGGCAGGGGCGTGTCAGGTTAAGGTGCTACACCGTGTTTGGTGCCGTCTGCCAGCGGGGTTCTAGAGCCGAACCTGACACTCAACAGATGCGCTGACATGGGCGACGGTGACGGACGACGAAGTCGCTGCTAGGCCGTCACGCCGAAGCAGCACGGCACCTCCGCCGGAAAGTGATGAAGGTGACAGCGATGGGGTGAGAATGTTGCCCTCGATCCGTCGACCTCACGCAGCTTACTGCCTTCCAAGTTAGCGGCTGGCAAGGATGGCTTTTACGTGTTTCCGCATCGCCAGTCTGACGGTGCCGCGACTTTGAGGGTTCTCCAGCAGTTGCTGCCATGATTTGCCCTTTTCTGAAGAATCGCCTCGGAGCCACTCATGCGCGGCGGCGGTTTCCGCTGCGGTTTCCTGCGGTGTGGAAGCAAGGTCTTCACACCAGTCTTCGACCAAGTCAGCTTCCTCAAACTGCTCCGCCGTTACGTTCTGGTATTCGAACGTTGGGACGATCACTCGACTGTTGTGGTGCACCCACCGTTGCAGTAGGAGATTGACTCCGACCTGAGACATGCATGCGATTCGGTTTTCGATCTTAATTTCTGCTCGATCCACGAGGTAGGGCTCATGCATGTGAGCGGCGAAATGGGTCGATCCTTCCGCCTCCAGTTCCGGAAGAGGCATCAGCTTGAAACGGCCCTTCCAATCTCCCACTGGAATTGGAGTCGAGGTGCGCACCTCCGCGACGAGCAATCTAGGTACCAAGTCCACGCCGTTCGTCCGAAGTGCGCACGGGTGCTGCATGATGAGAACCGCCTTGTTCGCATCATCATCGGAAGATCCACACCGGGTATCCCGGAAGACATCGCCCGTGAACACAGGACGAGAGGCGGACACCTCCTCGCCTCGGGCGCGATACAGGCTATTCCAATTGGGTGCATCGCGCGTTCCGGGCGCCTCAAGGTCGCGATCTGACATTCGGAGCTAGCCCTTCAGCCGGATAGATAGTTGACCGTCCTGGCCGCGGAACGTCTCGAACTGCGATTCGTACGTTTCTCGCCACGACGGGTCGAAGCGATCGAGTACTTCCTCCGGGTTCAAATGTCCGCTAGCAAACTCCAGGACAAGAACGGCTTGGTTGGCAGACCACAGATCAATGGGCGTGACCGGAGCTCCGTCGATAATGGGCATTTCAAACCAAGAGCCGATGTCCTGAATATGAAACTGGGAGGCGATCAGGTCCATCGCTGCGATCAGCCCAGCCAGTTTGAGGCGGTTCTCTCCGGAAGACCTCTCACCTTTGCGCCATTTTTGGATTGCTGGCACGCTAACGCCGATCATGCGGGCTAGGTCCCGCCAGGCAAATCCTGCGTCTGCCAAGAGCTCTAACAAGTCTTTTACACTGAGCGCCGAACGGGTCTGCGTCCGAATACGCCACTCCAGTCCCAGCGCTTCGATGTGAGTTGTTCTGACGTCGTTCGTGAGCGTCGTTACCCGCGACACCAGAGAACTCGCTGTCTGGGTCTGTCGCAACGCAGAAATTGGAGTTGGCGTCGAAATCGATCTGAGAGCAGAACTGGAAGTGGGAGTGCCGGGATCCATTGCGGGCTCAGGGAAGGTCTGCGATCGAGTCGGAACCTGCGCTGGTTGAGTCATTTGCGGAACACCTCATTTCGTAAACGGTCTGTGATCATTTGCTCAAACATCTCACGAACCGGAGCATGGAGAGCCTCGCTTTGCGAAGTCAAAAGCGATTCTGAGAATTCCGGGACGCCGTCTTCTGGAACCCAGAAGCTGTCCACATCGAGCAGGAAGAAGGGGCCGGGGTACGACGGCGATTTCCGACGGAGCTCACCGTTGGGATCGGTAGCGAATCCCTCCCCTGATGCGTAACGAAGGACTAGTGATCGTCCTGCCTCAGGACCAAACGCTGCGACGCCTTGCCACTGGTTGAGAGTGAGACCGATGCCATTGTCCGATCGCGGCCCTAGCAGAGAGCCGTTCAGATACGACCCCCAGTCAGGAACATCAGTTCCGGGGACACGTATTTCGTCTATATATCTCAGCCCTATGCGCTCCACGCCATCAAAGTTTGATACCTCGTGCCTGGCCATGCAGGCAGCAACCACGATTTCACGAAAACCTTCCCATCCCGGGTATTGAGTGGTCTCGACAATGATGGAGTTCTTGTGAAGCGATACGGCCGTCGTATTTTCGCGGTCAAAGTACTTGGGAACTTCTTCGGTGCTAACCCGCTGTACGGGTCCGCTTGGTCCGAGGTCAATAGTTTGCACCGTCGATTGCTGTGTTCGCATTACCGGGAGATGCTGGCGAATCAGTTCCTTGAATAGGGACCGCTGTTTCGCGCTCAGAGTGTCAGACTCCGGGTGGCGTAGCTCGAAGGAGACTGAGACCAAAGGAGCGTTCGGGTAGATCTCACGCTGGTTCATGCCTTGATGATACTCATACAGAAACCAAAACGGTAACCAAAAGTTGATCTCACAGTCAACCCACAGGAAACCCGTCCTCAGCGACACCGCGGGACGCATTTCCGCAGCGAGTGCTTTGGCTGATGACGTCGAGGTAGGGGGCCGGCATTCGCGGCACGCTTCCGTCGGGTTGGCCGCAGGGCTACAGGCCTGGCTGGCAGAACACGACTCTTCCTGAGCGTGGGTGTCTGGTAAAACCCTAAGTCCCGCGGCATCAAGTTCCGCTCGCTTCGGGACGGCCTCGCCAGGGACCGGACGGCAAGATCGGGGGAGCGAAGGCGTAGGCCATGGTCATCGCACTTTCCGCCTACGCAAATTCAAGCGGATCAGCTCTCCGAGGCACGAGGGTCGGCAGGACAGCCGCTGCTGCCCACGGCCGCAGGCAGGACGACGGGAGGTCACAGCGGACTTTGAGAACGCAAAGCGCAGCACGACGCAGTCCATCGTGATGCGATCGCAGTCCGGAACCGTATGTAGAATCCGGGAGAGTCAGATTACGCGGCCCCACGGCACTGGATCAGCGGGGCGTTCCACCACGTCCGGTTCCAAGGAAGTGGGACGCTAACTCGCCGCGAACGTCTGCCTTCGGGATCCCACATCGACCGGCTCCGGAGCGTAACCGTTCTCCCAAAGAGTCAGTCCTGTGACGCGAATTTGCAGCTCCACCTTTCGGGTGCACTTCACCGCTAACTCTGCCGCCATTGCCCAGCAGGACTGCACAGGGCGTTGCCTCTCAACTGACTTCCATCAGAATTGCCAGTCATCTGGCACGGCTTGGAACTGGTCATATGCCCAGTCCTCCACGGCCTGCAGTGTGCCGAACTGCTCCTTGAATCGTTCAACTAGATCTGGGAAATCAACGTTGGTTTGGTGATCGGGGAGGTTCCCTGAGTAGCGAAAATAAGTTCCGGGCTCGTCCGCTTGGTGCATAAGAACGAGCAGTTTTTCGACCTCGATAGGAAACGGCTCGCTAAGCTGCAGGGCCGTGTAATGACCGATCAACTCTTGAAGGAGTGGCGCGAGCTTGTGGCCAACGTCCCTGCTCCGGAGCTTCTTTGCAATTGCCTCCGTGCTGAGATCAGGATTGTTGGGTTCGCGGTGCTTTCTCCGCATCGCGGCCAGATATTTCGTGAACGACTTCAGCTGAAGCTCGAAAGCTTGCCTATATAGCATGAGAAACGGCAGCAGTATCGTGTCATCTATTGGCCGGCCAGAAAATGTTGATGCGAGGCGGTTGGCGGATTCGGAGTAGAAGAAGGCCAAGTCGCGGTCGGTCTGGTGGGGCCACTGGATGACTAAGCGTTCGTAGACCGTGCTTGGTACAGAGTTGAGCAGATCCCATGTGACGGACTGAGACGGATTATTCATTCGCGCAGACTATCAGTCTGTACCACAGGCTAGGCCGAGGCCTTCTCCTCAACAGCAGGTTCGGGCGGAAGAGAGCCTTTGGCCCAAAGTAGCTATCGGCGGGCACGAGGGGGGCGCTCACACGAGCGGCCAGGGGTACCGCATTCCCGTCCGGTCCACCGGCAGGACGCCTGTGACCAGCAGGCGCTGGACGCGGCGCTGCAAGGCGGTGACCTCGTCGTCGTCGAGCAGTTCCGCCAAGTCGGCAGGGACGGCATCGGCGAGCGGGGTGATGTCCTCGATCAGGGCACCGGGGATGGGATCGCCCGCGAAGTCCCAGATCACGGTGCGCAGTTTGAAAGAGGCCGAGAAGCACAGCCCGTGGTCGATGCCCCAGATCCGCCCGTCCTGCCACGTAGTACGTGGCCGCTCTTGCGGTCGGTGTTGTTGGCGACGTAGTCGAACACGGCGATCCGCGCCAGCTCGCGGTGGGTCTCGGGCGCATCCTCGTACAACGTGAAGTAATGCTCCTGGAAGTCGCACTCGACAAACCACTGCAGCGAACCGACTCCCAGCGGCGCCTCCTCGCGGATCACGGTCGGCGGGACGAAGCCCCAGCCCAGCGATTCGCTGAGCAGGTAGGCGACGCGCTCGCGCTTGTAGAGCCCGGGCTCGAAGTCGGACAGCGGCCGTTCCCCGGCCTCCGGCTTGTAGACCGCATACGCGGAGTCATCCGCGCACGAGACCTGGACCAGGAACGTCTCGTTGCTGCTGCGCGGGATGCGCCCGAGCAGCTCGACGCTGCCCTCGGTGAGCCGTCTCAGCTCCCGGCCGGACACCGTCTGCCCCGTTTCACGGCGCCCTCAGCCCGCTGAGAGGTTCGGACGTCGAAGTCACCATGAGCACGGCGGGGTCCTGGCCCTCCACAAACGAGATGGCCGACACGGAGCCCGGGCTGATGACGATGCGCTGGAAGAGGTCCAGAGGCGTGCTTAGGGCGTGGGCGACGGCGGCCTTGATGGGATCGGCGTGGGAGAAGCACACCACAACGCCCCCAACGTGGGCTGCGCACAGGGCCTCGATCGCCCCGACGATCCGCGCCTGCATCTCCGGAAAGCTCTCGCCGCCCGGGAAACGGAATTCGGACGGGCTGTGCTGCACGGTCTGCCACTCTGGGAGGGACGCCAGCTCGGCGATCGCGGCTCCGGTCCACTCGCCGAAGTCGCACTCGAGCAGCCCGTCGTCGTGCTTCACGTCCAGTCCGGTGCGGGCCGCCGTCGGCTCCGCCGTCTCGCAGGCGCGCTCCAGCGGTGAGGAATAGAGGGCATCCACCGCAAGGCCCGCGAGCCGTTCAGAGACCCGTTCCGCCTGGGCGCGGCCCCGCTCGGACAGGTGCAGTCCCGGCGCCCTGCCCGGCAGCACCGTGCCCGTCGTCGGCGTCTCCCCGTGTCGCACCAGAAGCAGGAGCGTGCCCCGCTGCGGGGGCTCCAGTGAAGGTCCAGGCGCTGCTGCAGTCATCAGGATCCAGCGTAAGACGCACTCCACCTCAACGCGCAGGAATCTCGAGAAATCCCTCGATTCCCCGCCCAGCGGAGGTCTACGGTGGAGGGGTGAGCGATCGCCCCGATATCTTCACTGTTGGTGAACTGCGTGCCTCCGGCCACGTGCACAAAGACCTGCGCCGCGAAATCCGCGACAACCTGCTCGCCGCGCTCGCCGCCGGCCGCGACCCCTGGCCCGGGATGTACGGCTTCAGCCGCACTGTCCTACCCCAGCTCGAACGGGCCCTGCTCGCCGGGCACGACGTCGTCCTGCTCGGCGAACGCGGGCAGGGCAAAACCCGGCTCCTTCGCACCCTGGCCGGGCTGCTGGACGAGTGGTCGCCGGTGATCGAGGACTCGGAACTGAACGAACACCCGTACGAACCCATCACCGAGCACTCCCGCGCCCTTGCCCTCACCGAGGGGGACCGGCTCCGGGTGGCGTGGCGGCACCGCTCCGAACGGTACGTCGAGAAGCTCGCGACGCCGGACACCTCCGTCGCGGACCTGATCGGCGACGTCGACCCGATGCGCGTGGCCGAGGGCCGCCGCCTGGGCGACCCGGAAACCATCCACTACGGCCTGGTCCCGCGCTCCAACCGCGGCATCATCGCCATCAACGAACTCCCCGACCTCGCCGAGCGGATTCAGGTCTCCATGCTCAACGTGATGGAGGAACGCGACATCCAGATCCGCGGCTACGTGCTGCGGCTGCCACTGGACGTACTGGTGGTCGCGTCCGCCAACCCGGAGGACTACACGAACCGCGGCCGGATCATCACGCCGCTGCGGGACCGCTTCGGCGCCGAGATTCGCACGCACTACCCGATCGAGCTCGACGACGAGGTGGCCGTCATCCGGCAGGAGGGGCACCTGGTGGCCGGCGTCCCGCCCGTCATCCTCGAGATCCTGGCTCGCTACACCCGGGCGCTGCGGCAGTCCCCGGCGGTCAACCAGACCTCCGGGGTGTCCGCGCGGTTCGCCATCGCCGGCGCCGAGACCGTCGCCGCGGCCGCCCTGCGCCGGGCCAGCGTCCGCGGCGAGGACGAGGCCGTCGCCCGGATCATCGACCTCGACGCCGCCGTGGAAGTCCTCGCGGGGAAGATCGAGTTCGAGTCCGGCGAAGAAGGCCGGGAACAGGACATCCTGGACCACCTGCTGCGCGTGGCCACCGCGGAAGCTGTGCGGGCGCACTTCCACGGCATCGACATGGGTGAACTCGTGGCCGCGCTGGACGGCCACACCACGGTGACCACCGGGGAACTGGTCACGGCGCGGGAGTTTCTCGAAAACCTCCCGTCGCTCAACGGATCAAGCCTCTACGACGACATTGGTGAGCGCCTGGGCGCGACGAACGACGGGCAGCGCGCCGCCGCCGTCGAGCTGGCGCTGGAAGGCCTCTACCTCGCCCGGCGGATCGCCAAGGAGTCCGACGACGAGGCGACGGTCTACGGGTAGGCGCCGCTACGGCTAAGGAGGGCCCATGACCGCTCACCACCGCTCCCGGTACAGCCGCTACGCGGGAGGGCCGGATCCGCTCGCCCCGCCGGTGGACCTGGCGGAGGCGCTGGACGCCGTCGCCGAGGACGTGATGGCCGGCTACTCGCCCCGGCACGCCCTGCAGGAATACCTGCGGCGCGGCGGCCGCAACCGCGAAGGGCTCGACGACCTCGCCGGCCGCGTGCAGCAGCGGCGCAGTGAGCTGCTGGGCCGCCACCGGCTGGACGGCACCCTCAACGAGGTCCGGAAACTGCTGGACACCGCGGTGCTGGAGGAGCGCAAACAGCTGGCCCGCGACGCCATGATGGACAACACCGACCGCGCCTTCCGGGAGATGCAGCTGCAGAACCTGCCCAAGTCCACGGCGGCCGCGGTCAACGAGCTCGCCGCCTACGACTGGCAGTCCAGCACCGCCCGGGAGGCCTACGAGCAGATCAAGGACCTGCTGGGCCGCGAGATCCTGGACCAGCGGTTCGCCGGGATGAAGGAGGCGCTGGAGGACGCCACGGAGGAGGACCGCGCGGCCGTGGCCGGGATGCTGCAGGACCTCAACGAGCTCCTCGACAAGCACCGCCGCGGCGAGGACACGGACGCGGACTTCCAGGAGTTCATGGCCAAACACGGCCAGTTCTTCCCGGAGAACCCGCAGTCGGTCGAGGAGCTGGTGGACGCCCTCGCCCAGCGCGCGGCCGCCGCCCAGCGGCTGCTGCAGTCCATGTCCGCCGAACAGCGCGAGGAGCTGATGCGGCTCTCCGCGCAGGCGTTCGGCTCGCCCGGGCTTATGGCACAGCTGGGCCAACTCGATGCCAACCTGCAGGCTTTGCGCCCCGGCGAGGACTGGTCCGGCTCCGAACGCTTCGAGGGGGAGGAGGGGCTGGGCCTTGGCGACGGCACCGGCGTGCTGCAGGACCTCGCCGAGCTGGACGAGCTCGCCGAACAGCTCTCCCAGTCCTACAACGGCTCCCGCCTGGACGACCTGGACCTGGACGCCCTCGCCCGCCAGGTGGGACAGGACGCGGCGGTCTCTGCACGGACGTTGGCGGAGATCGAACGGGCCATGCACGACGGCGGCTTCCTGCAGCGCGGCGCCGACGGCGACCTCCGGCTCTCCCCGCAGTCCATGCGGCGGCTCGGCCGGGCGCTGCTCCGGGACACCGCCAAGCAGCTTTCCGGCCGGCAGGGCCGCCGGGACACCCGCGTCGCCGGGGCCGCGGGGGAGCAGACCGGCTCCAGCCGGCCGTGGGAGTTCGGCGACGCCGAACCGTGGGACGTCACCCGCACCATCACCAACGCTATCCGCCGCACCATCGCCGACGGCGGCGACCCGCGCCACGGACTCCGCCTGGCCGTGGACGACATCGAGGTGACGGAAACCGAGGCGCGCACGCAGGCCGCCGTCGCGCTGCTGGTGGACGTGTCCTTCTCGATGGCGGCCCAGGGGCGCTGGGTGCCGATGAAGCGCACCGCGCTGGCCCTGCACCACCTCGTGTCCACCAAGTTCCGGGGCGACCGGCTGCAGCTGATCAGCTTTGGCCGCTACGCGCGGACCATGGACATCGGCGAGCTCACGGCCCTGCCGGCCTTCCGGGAGCAGGGCACCAACCTGCACCACGGGCTGCTGCTGGCCGGCCGGTTCTTCCGCCAGCACCCGTCGATGCAGCCGGTCCTGCTGGTGGTGACCGACGGCGAACCCACTGCGCACCTGCTGGCCGACGGCGAATCATGGTTCGCGTATCCGCCGGAACCGGAGACCATCCGCGTGACGGTGGCCGAGCTGGATCGGCTGGATCGGCTGGGGCGCACCGGCACGCAGGCCACGTTCTTCCGGCTGGGCGATGACCCGGGCCTGGAACACTTCGTCGCCCGGATGGCCCGCCGGATCGACGGCCGCGTCGTGGCGCCAGACACCGGGGACCTGGGCGCCGCCGTCGTCGGGGAGTACCTCCGCGCGCACTTCCGCGGGCGGGCGTACGGCGAGGATGACGGGGCGAAGTAGACGAACGTACCGGACCCGCCGGATGGGGCAGAGGCCACCTGCGCCCCAGCTCGGATGCCGCACGAGGAACCCCGAGTATCCCGCAGCGCCAGCGGCCGTGGGTCCGCGCCAAACCCGTTGACATCCAGGGTGAAGGGGGTCTATTGGTTGGCATATCCAACACATTCAGACCGGCCTAGGAGCAGAAATGGAAGCCGCGCCCTACGGAGTCGTGCACTTTTTCGCAGGAGCCACGAAGGACCAGTACGAAGCCTCAATAGCCGCTGTTCACCCGGGTGAGGGGCTGCTGCCCGAGGGCCAGATCTTCCATGCCGCTGGCGCTTCTGCCGGTGGCTGGACGATTATGGCTGTCCATGAGTCGAAGGAGAGCTGGGAGAAATTCCGCGACGGCATCCTGCTTCCCCGGATGCAGCAGGGGATCGAGGGAGGATTCTCGTCGCCGCCCGAAGAGACCGTCATCGATCTGTACAAGGTCCTGCCTTAGCGTTGTGGGACGGCGCCGCTGACCGGTGTGAACCGCCGCGATGGGTGGCGTCCCCACCGCCCTAAATCGCGCGTCTGGCGGCCGCTCGGCGATGTAGTCGGCTTAGGCTGTAACTATGGGTCAACCGCTGGACGAGGGTCCGTTCTTTCACGGCACGAAAGCCAACCTCCGGGACGGTGATCTCCTTCGGGCGGGTTTCAGGTCGAATTACCGTCCGGAAGTAGTGATGAATCACATCTATTTCACCGCTCTTCCGAACGGTGCGGGACTGGCTGCGGAACTCGCGCCGGGTGACGACGCCCCGCGCGTCTACGCCGTCGAACCGACCGGGGCGTTCGAAGATGACCCGAACGTGACCGACAAGAAATTCCCCGGCAACCCCACCCGGTCCTATCGCAGCAGTGCCCCGCTCAGGGTCGTCGGCGAAGTCACCGATTGGACCCGGCTGGAGCCCGAGGCGCTGCAGGCGTGGAAGGAGCGCCTGGCAGTACTCCTTGCGGACGAGCGAGGCGAAATCATCAACTGACCGCCGATCGGCGTCGTACCTCGCGCTATACGGTTCCATGTGCACAGCGGCTGGATCCTCCCGCCGTCGGTCTTGAGCCGTTGGATTCGATCACCATAGGGTGATGCCAACAACAAGCACTTCAGGAGATGACATGTCCCTCGTCCGCGTGCATAACTTCTCGGTCTCCCTCGACGGCTTCGGCACCGGCGAGGGCCAGCAACTCGACGCACCGTTCGGTCACGCAGGCTCACGGCTGATGGAGTGGGCTTTCGAGACGCGCACCTTCCGCGAGATGGGCATCCACGGCGAATCAGAGGGATCCCTCGGAGTCGACGAGGCGTTCGCCAGTGCGTGGGGGCCCGGAATCGGCGTGGAGATCATGGGGCGCAACAAGTTCGGCCCGCAACGCGGTCCCTGGGAGGACGAGGAATGGAAGGGATGGTGGGGCGATAATCCTGTCTTTCACACCCCTGTCGTCGTCCTGACACACAATCCCCGGCCGGTCCTCCAGATGGACGGCGGAACAACCTTCCATTTCGTTGACGCCGACCCCGTCACCGCGCTCGAGCAGGCCCGCGCCCTGGCCGGCGACCGCGACGTCCGGATCGGTGGCGGCGTCAGCACGATTCGGCAGTTCCTTGAGGCCGATCTGATCGACCACATGCACATCGTCCTCGTGCCGATCGTCCTGGGCCGGGGCGAACGGCTCTGGGATGGACTGGAAGGACTCGAACAACGTTTCGTCATCGAAGCGACCCCGTCTCCATCCGGAGTTGTCCATCTGATCTTCACTCGTCGCGCGGGCCGGTAAGCCCGCTTGGGGGCGATCGCCCGTGATCGTCGCCGTTCCGCGCCCCGCCCGCTGAACTATGGTCGGGCAAGGGAAAAGATCGGGCCGTATTGGCGGCACTAACGAAGGCAGGTTTCTGAATGGCGGTAATGCCACCAGCCACGCTGGAAGTGGATGACGCCGTCGTCCAGGGCCTTATCCGGGACCAGCGGCCCGACCTCGCCGGCCGCCCTCTGGTCCGGGTCCCGAACGGCTGGGACAACGCGACCTTCCGGCTCGGCGACGACCTGGCCGTCCGGCTGCCGCGCCGGGCGGAGGCCGTGCCGCTGATACTGCATGAGCAGCGCTACCTTCCCGGCATAGCCCGCCGCTCCCCGGTGGCGGTTCCCGTCCCCGTCCATGCCGGCCGGCCGACGCCGGACTTTCCCTGGCCGTGGAGCATCGTGCGGTGGGTCCCTGGCACCGCCGCGGCCGACGTCGGCCCCGCAGGCCGCGGGCCCGTCGCCGAAGGCCTGGCCGGGTTCCTCATCTCCCTGCACGTGCCCGCGGACACCGGTGTCCCGGTGAATCCCTTCCGCGGCGTGCCGCTGCTGGAGCGTGACGCCGCGGTGGTGGAACGGCTCGGGGACCGCGACCGCTACCCGCAGGCGGCAGCGCTGAGCGCGGTGTGGGCGCAGGCCCGCGCCGCCAAAGCCTGGGACGGTCCGCCGACGATGCTCCACGGGGACCTGCACCCCGGCAACATCCTGCTGACGGACAATGGTTCCCTGGCGGGTGTCATCGATTTCGGCGACGTCGGGGCAGGGGACMCGGCTGTGGATCTTGCGGTGGGATGGCTGATGTTCGACGCCGGCGCCCGCCGCCGCTTCATGGGCGCCTTGGGCCCCGCAGCGGACGGGGACACCTGGCTGCGGGCCCGGGGCTGGGCCCTTATCCTGTCCACCGCCCTGCTGAGCAACTCCGACGACAACCCGCGGATGTTCTCCGTGGGGGAGTTCGGGATCAGGCAGCTCCTGGCAGGCTGACGTTGCCTGTGACTCTGACACCGGCCATCGCGGCGTAGGATCGCGCTCCGTGCTCCCGCCGATTGCCCTCCGCACGTAGCAACCTTCCTGCCCACCGGACGGCGGCGGGCTCCCGCCTCCCTCGAACGCCAGCGGACGACGGCGGGAGTACCCGCCGTCGTCCGCTCACTGCCGGCCGAGCGGCGTCAAAGCTAGTGCCAGAGCCCCAGTGCGAATTCTGCGATCACGGTGGAGAGCAGGAAGGACGCGGTGATGGCGACCAAGCCGACGGGAATGATCTTCCAGCCAATCGTCTTCAGCAGCGGAATGTCCTTGCCCAGGGACAGGCCCGCGAGCGTCAGCATGACCGTGGCGATGGACAGGAAGTCCACGGACTTGATGATTGTGGTGAGGGCTGCCGCGCCGAAGAACCACGGGCTCGAGATATAGGCGCCGATGGTGGTGATGTAGACGATCGCCGAAATCTTCTTGGTGACCTTCGCCAGTGCGATGCTGACCAGGACCAGGGCGAGCATGATCGCGTACCCTTCGACGATGGTCAGGCTGAAGCCCTTGGCCGCCACCGAGGCGGTGCTGATGCCCAGGACCGTGAGGACGGACAGTGACAGCCACAGCGGAAGCCTGATGGGTGCCGCGGACTCGGCCACCTGTTCGCGGAACCGGCGGTTTTCTTCGGCCTGCGCCTCGTCCCGCTCGACGTCGGCCTGGCCGCGCTCCGCGGTGGCGCCTGCTGCCGCGGCCCCCGCGGCGACGGTCGCGGCTTCGCGGCTCTGCTTGCGGGTAAGGACCCGGTAAAAACGGTCGGCCAGCGGCAGGGCGATGTAGATTCCGACGTACACGCCGAGGATGGTGGTGATCAGGTTGGACACTGCCGCCATGCCGAGGATCGCCTCCTGGTCGGCGGGGTAGGCCGCGATGATGCTCGCCGAGGACGCCGCCATCATGGAACCGGACCCCACGCCGGCGCCCATGGCCAGGGCCAGGGGATCGAAGATCTTCCAGTTGGCCACCAGCGAGGTCAGCAGCGTGATGAACACGGCGCCGAAGAGGGTGCCGAAAACGTACATGGCCAGCACGCCCCGGTACTGGTCCGAGTCGGGACCGTACTTCTCGGAGACCATGGCGAAGGACGGTTCGCGGTCCAGGGAGAACGTGGCCCCTACCGTTGCCTTGCCCATCCGCAGCAGGACGGCCAGGGGGAGGGCCAGCGCGATGGTGCCGAGCAGGTGGCCCACTTCCTGCAGCAGCAGGGCGGGCCCGGCCTTGAGCAGGCTGGGAAGGCTGGGTCCGATGTTGAACGCCAGCCTGGCCACCAGGAGCAGAACGGCCACGCCCACCAGGGCCGCGGCGATCCGCTGCAGGTCCAGGCCCAGGGGCTTGAACTTCTGGATGGAGACCAAAAGTCCCAGGATGAGGCCCCAGACCATGGGGAAGATGACGATCGCGCCGATCCCGACGTCGATCTTGGCCTGGCCGATCAGCTGGACGGCGACGGCAATGACGAAGGCCAAAGCGGCGATCGGAAGCGTCAGCCGGGCACCAGCTTTGTCTATCCGCGCGGTTCCGGTGCTGGTAGTCATGATGTGCCTTCCTGGGTGAATGTGCGACGGCGGTATGCCGCTTTGGTGAAGCGCGCCCGTTCGGTGGGGTTTGAGGCTGCGCCGGCGACGGTCCAGGCCAGCGCGGTGGCTGCCTCGAACATCACCGCGTACGCCTCCGGGGAGTCGGCAAGCGCGGCAAACGCGTGGGAGTGGATGGGCACGTCCGCGCCGGGAATGCTCAGCCAGGGATGCAGGGACGGGATGACCTGGGAGATGTTGCCCATGTCGGTAGAGCCGCCGCTGAGGCCGGCCGAGGGCGAGATGTCCTTGCCGAACGTCTCCATCGCCTCGGTCCAGTGCGCTGCCAGTTCGTTGTCCTGGAGCAGGGGTTCGTAGAGGGGTTCCGTTGGCTCCATGGCCAGCGTCGTGCCGGTGGCGAGGGCTGCCCCTTCGAAGCAGCGGCGGACGCGTTCCAGCAGGGCCTCGTATTCCGGAAGCGTGAAGGCCCGGCACTCGAACTGGACCACGGCGCGTTCCGGAATGATGTTGGTGACGTGTCCGGCCTCGGCGACGTACAGGGCCACGCGGTGGTCGCTGGGGATCTGCTGGCGCAGCAGTCCGACGGCCACCTGGCTCAGCACGGCCGCGTCGGCGGCGTTCACGCCCTGGTGCGGGGCTGCTGCCGCGTGCGCCGCCTTCCCGGTGAACGTTGCCTTGTACCGGCCCACGGCCTGCGCGCTGGTTCCCGCCGGGTTGTAGGTCACGCCGTCCTGGACGGGGTGGACCATCAGAGCCAGGCCGACGCCGTCGAACGCGCCCTGTTCCAGCAGGATCGCCTTGCCGCCGCCGTGCTCCTCGGCCGGTGTTCCGATCGCCTTCAGCGTGATGCCAAGCTGGTCCACGTAGGGCTGCAGGGCAAGGGCCGCGGCGACGGAGGCACCCGCAATGAGGTTGTGCCCGCATGCGTGCCCGATGTTGGGGAGCGCATCGTATTCCACGCACAGGGCCACCGTCAGGTCGCCGTTGCCGGCGCTCGCGGTGAAGGCTGTGGGCAGGCCGCCGGTGCCGCGTTCAACCTCGAAGCCGCCGGCTTCCAGCAGCGCCGCCGCCGCTTCGGCCGAGCGGACCTCCTCGAAGGAGATCTCCTTGGCGGCGTGGATGTCCCGCGCCAGGGCCAGGACCTGCGGTTTCCAGTCGTCGACGCCGTCCGCGAGGGCGGCGCGGAGGGCCGCCAGGGCGGCGGTTGTGTCTGTCAGTTCCATGAGTATCTGCCTGCTCTAGTAGGGCGCTGTAGTCGGTCGCGTTAGTAGGACAGCGACGGGAAGGGCGAGCCGGCCGCCCGGGTGGGGACCCAGATGGCCTTCGTCTGCGTGTACTCGTCCAGGACTCCGGGACCGGACGAACGGCCGTGGCCGGAATCGCCGAATCCGCCGAACGGAACCGCCACGTGGATGGTCTTGTAGGAGTTGATCCAGAACGTTCCGGCCTTGACCTCGCGGGCGATGTGGTGCGCGCGGGAGACGTCGGAGGTCCACACGGCTCCGGCCAGGCCGAAGCTGGTGTTGTTGGCGCGGGCGATGGCCTCCGCCTCGGTGTCGAACGCGTCGGCGCCCACCACGGGGCCGAAGACCTCCGTGGTTTCGAGGCGGTTCTCCGGCGTCACCCCGTCGAGCAGGGTCGGCATGACCCAGTGTCCGCCCGCCAGCCCGGACCCGGCGACGGCATCCGGAAGCGTGGCCCCGGTAACCCGGCGTCCGCCGTCGCTCAGTCCTGCCTCGATGAGGGAGGTGACGGTGGCGAACTGCTGGGCTGTGATGATGGGGCCCACCTCGGTGTCCGCGCTCAGCGGGTCGCCGACGCGCAGCAGCGCGGCCTTCCCGGCCACCAGCTCAACGAAGCGGGCGTGCACGCTGCGCTCCACCAGGAGCCGTGATCCGGCGACGCAGGACTGCCCCGCGCCGGAGAAGATCGCCGAGATGGCGCCGTCGGCGGCACGGTCCAGGTCCGCGTCGGCGAACACGATGTTCGCGCTCTTGCCGCCGAGTTCCAGCAGGGCGGGAATCCCGGCCTGCGCGGCCGCGACGGCGACGCGGCGCCCGGTGGGGACGGACCCGATGAAGCTGACTTTGCCGACGCGCCGGTCGGTAGTGAGGGCGGCGCCCACGGTCTGGCCCAGTCCCGCCGCGACGTTGAACACGCCGGCCGGCAGGCCTGCCTCGTGGGCCAGCTGGGCGAGCCGGATGGACGAGGCCGGGGTGAATTCGCTGGGCTTGATGATCACGGCATTGCCGGCGGCCAGCGGTGCGGCGGAGTTCCAGCCCGCGGTGAACAGGGGGGCGTTCCACGGGGTGATGGCGACGACGACTCCCCACGGGACGCGTTCGGTGTACGTGTGCCACGCCCCGGGAACGGGAATGGTCTGACCCGTCAGCTTGTCCGCCCAGCCGGCGTAGTAGCTGAACATCTCGGCCACTTTGGCGGCTTCGACGCGGGCGTCCCGGATGGGCTTTCCCGTGGTGGCGGACTCCAGGATGGCGAGTTCCTCCGCGTGGGCTTCCACGGCGCGGCTGACGTTGCGCAGGATGGCGGCCCGTTCGAAGCCGTTCATGCCGGCCCAGACGGCCGCCCCCGCCGTCGAGCTTTCCAGGATGGCGTTGGCGCCCTCGGCTCCGGGGTCGGCGTAGCTGGCAAAAGGTTCCCCGGTGGCCGCGGCCGTGAGCGTGATGCTCTCTCCGCTGCCGGTAACGGTCCTGCCGTCAAGGAAGGCGCCGAGGCCGGACGGGAAGGCCGCGTCCAGGACCGCCCGGGCGGTGGCGGCTGAGGAGGAGGTGGGTGCTGTGGTGATGCTCAATGTGGTGTTCCTTTGGGGCTGGGGGGCTTAGGCGACGGCGTTGCCGTGTGTGGTGTCGCTTTTGGCGGCGTTTGTCGTCTCAGGTGCGCCGGCGGGCGTGATGGCCGGGGCGACGGTCCTGGCGATTTCGGTGAAGTCTGCCCGCGGTCCGAGGACGGCGAGGGCGTTCTGCCACTGGCCGGACACGGCCGCCAGCAGGGCCGGGGTTTCGCCGATTTGGGCGGCAACGTCCACGGCGAGGGCGGCGTCGCGGGCCATGAGGCCCAGGGAGAAGCCGGAATCGTGGGTGCCGGTGAGCACCCAATTCGGGTACATGTTCGCGGAGACCTTGCTGCCGCCGGAGGCCTCGCTGATGCTGGCGGCCGCCGTGGCGGGGTCGATTCCGTAGGCCTTGGCGACGCCCAAGGCCTCGCCGACGGAGACCAGGTTCGCCGCGGCGAGGACGTTGTTGAGGAGCTTGACCACGTTGCCGCTGCCGGGGCCTCCGATGTGGCTGTACTTGCCGCCCGTGAGTGCGAGCAGGACAGGCTCTGCAGCGGCAAGCGCGGCCTCGGTTGCCCCGACGAACGCGCTCAGGGATCCCGTTGCTGCGCCGTCGCGGCCGCCGGAGACCGGCGCGTCCACGAAGGCTGCCCCCTGTGCGTCGGCGAGGGAGGCCATCTGCTGGCTGGTGGCCGGCTCGGAGGTGGTGGTGTCGATGATCGCAACAGTTCCCGGTGCCGCGAGGAGCTGGGGCACGGTGGCTTCCACAACGCTGGCCGCGGGCAGGGAGAGGACCGCGTACGGGGTCCCGGCGAGATCGGCCAGGTTGGCGGTGGTGGGGATGCCCGCGTCCGCGGCGCCGGCCCGGGCTGCCTCGGAGGGGTCGAAGCCGGTGACGGCCCAGCCGGCCCGGTGCAGGGTGGCGGCCATCGCTCCGCCCATGGCGCCGAGGCCTATGACGGCGACGCGGCGGTTGATGCTGGTGTTCATGAGGTACTCCTGGAAAGGGGATTGCGGGTCTGGGGCGGGGCAGGGGTGCTGGGCTCTGGGGTGCCGGGGTCAGTCGAGGTAGATGTCCAGGTCTTTCCACAGCTGCTGGGTGCGGCGGATCGCGGCGCGGCTGCGTTCGGGGTGCGCCGCCTCCATCCCCGCGAGCAGGCCGTAGACCAGGGAATTTGCGGCGGTGACGGACTGGAAGAAGGAGATTCCTTCCGAGGCCACCACCAGGAGGTGGTCCGCCGCAGCCGCCAGGCGGCCGCGGCGCATGTCGCTGATGGCAATCACCGTGGCACCTGCCTGCTTGGCGGCTTCGGCGGTGACGATGATCTGCCGGATGGAGCGCCACATGTTGATGACCACCAGGACGTCCCCCGGGCCCAGGGTGTTGGTGCTGGAGGCGAGGTGGACGCCGGCGCGGTTCTCCAGGGTGATGGGGTAGCCCATGGTGGAGCCGAGGTGTGCCATCACGCTGGCGGGGCCTGCGAAGGAACCGAGCCCGACGACGGTGATGGACTTGGCGGCGGCCATGGCAGCGATGGCGGCCTCGGCGTCGTCGGCCGTATTGGAGTCCAGCGTCAGGCGGAGGTTCTCGATGTCGTGATTCAGCGCGTCATGGAGCGGGCTGCGGTGTTCGCCATGCTCGGTCAGGGTGTCCTCGGTGGAGATCATCACGAGGTACCGGGAGCGCAGCTCGCGCTGGAGGTCGGGCCAGCCCCGGTAGCCCAGGTGCTGGGCCGCCCGGACCACCGTGGAGTTGTTGACGTCGGCGCGCTGGGCGATCTCGGCGATGTCCGCATAGGAGGAGAGCTGCGGGTTGCGGCCGATCACATCGACCACCCGGCGCTGGGCTTTGGACAGCGGAACGTCGGGAAACACGTCACCGAGCCAGGCATGGGAAATGTTGCCGGCGCCATTGCCGCTGGCCGCGTTGGCTTCCAGATCGACCGCGTTGGTATTCAAGTCCGGACCTCTTCTGTAATCTGGCTCACTCTGCAAGTGCGATTGCATCAAATGTACTCTGCAATTTTGTTTGCGGCTAGGGGTTTGCGGTTCCCGCTTGTAAATCGTCGTTGTGGTGGCCGCCGGACTGCGCCACCATGATCGTATGAACGCTGAAACACCGAAGGCGGAGGAGCTGAACCTTCCCCAGGCTGTGCTCCTTCTGGCGACGAACGACAAGGACGGCGAGCCCGTCGTGCCGCAGACCGTGCTCCGGGCCGCCGTCGCCGGGGCGATACTGGCCGAGCTGGACCTGATCGGCGCCGTCGAGCTGCAGGGCAAGCACGTGAGGACCACGGGGACCGTCCCRCCGACGGACTTCCACCACCAGCTGCAACTCATCCATGACAAATCCCGGCCGCACACGCCGAAGCGGTGGGTCTCGATGCTGGAGAGCCGCGCCGAACTGCACCGGATCTACGAGGGGATGGCGTCGCTGGGTGTGGTGGCCCATGTCGGCGAACGGCACCTGGGCCTGTTCCGGACCACGCGGTACCCGGAGAAGGATCACGCTCCGGAGGCGGCGCTCGTGCAGAAGATCCAGACCGGACTGAGCGCTGCACCGTCCGGTTCCGCGTCAGGCGATGCCGGGCCGCCGGATCCCCGGACCACAGCCCTGATCGCTCTGCTCTACGCGGCCGGGCTGCTCGCGAAGATCGCCCCGGCGGCGGAGCAAAGCCGGGCAAGGGAACTAGCGACCAGTTATTGGCCTGCCCGCGCCTTGGCGGACGAACTTCGCATGATCAAACTCGCGGAGGCAGAAGCAGTCACGTAGCGGACCGCCGTCGGCTGTTGCTCAACGCTCCCTCATGTCCGGCGGCCAATTGCTCAACGCTCCCTCAGGTCTGGCGCCCCGCCGACACGATTGTCACCGCTACCCGACGCTCCGACTCGGGATCTGGCCAGACGCTCAGGCGAGCCCGTACACACGGCGGGCGTTGTCGCGCGCGACGAGCTGCACGATCCTGCGGGCGTCCGCCTCGGAACAGTCGTCGTCGTCGATCCATCCGCCGACCACTTTGGAGATGGCGTTGCGCCACAGTCTCGCTCCGAGGTAGTGCAGTTCGGCCGGGCCGAACGCGTCGGAGGAGTACAGGACTTTCGTGAAGGGGGCCAGCTCGAAGGAACGGGCCACCAGGTCCCTGCTCCGTGTCCCGGTGTAGTTCACGGCCAGGCCCACATCGAGGTAGACGTTTTCAAAGGCGTGGGCCAAATAGCCGGCTTCACGCTCAAACGGATAGCAGTGGAGCAGCATGATGGGTGTGTCCCGCACATCGGGGGACCGCAGAAAGTCCAGAAGGTACAGGGGATTGGTCTTGTGGAGGTCGAGGTCGCGGTCACCTAACCCCACATGGAACTGCAGCGGAAGCTTCATCGACACGGCCGTGTGGATCCCGTGGGCAAGGAGGGGCACATCGGTGAGCCTCACGGGGGTGCCGGCGCGCAGGTTCTCCTGCCAGCGGCGGGCCGCTTCAACCACCGCGGCCGGTGTGGGCCGGCTGAGATCCTGGTCAAATCCCGCGCGGTAGGCGAGTACTGTTTTGAAGCCCACGGCGCTGCGGGTCAGCTCTTGAAGCCGCTGGCCGAACTCTTCGACGTAATCGCCAGGGTTGTCGATCTCCTGGATCAGCGACTCGGCGACCAGTTCCAGCCGAACGATCTGGTGGCTCCGCCCACCCGAGACCTCGGCCATGCCCGCCATGCCGAGGTAGCCAGGCGCATCAAGACCAGTATCGATCAGCCAGTCGCTCACGCCGGCAGCGCGGGTCATGCGCGTGCAAACCTCGAGTTCGCCAAGCTCGGAGCGCCGGCTCCAGTAGTCCGCCGGTGAGGCGTGCCGTGGCAAATCAAGAATGCCGCTGCACCAGCGTCGGATGGCGAGCCCGATTTGGGTGTTGTACGCGTCCCCGGGGTGGGCCAGCGGTTCGGTGCTTCCCTCGTTGAGCGCGTTTTGGAAGCGGGCCTCGTCGCCGTCGGCGCGAAACGCGCCATGCACGTGGTGATCGATGAGGCTGACGTGGTCAACGAAGTCCGGGAAGGACCCGCCGGCCATCAGATCGACCAGGCAAGTCGAAAGCGTCCCGCCAGCTCTTCCGGCGGGAGTCCCGCGGAGATCCGCTGTTCGTAGCGCCGGACGGCCACCGTGGCATCGACGATGGCGTCGCCGAGCAGCCCGCGCGCCAGGCGTGACGTGTCCAGCGTGTCGATGATGTCAGCGGGGGAGTCCGGGAGCAGCCGGATGTTGGCCCGGCGTCGCTCGTCTTCGGAGAGCCGGCCGGGGTCGCCGGGGATCTGTTGCGGAAGCCTGCGCCCGTGGCGGATGCCGTCGAGGGCGAGCGCAAGGATGGCTGCGGACGCGAGATACACGTTCGACGACGGGTCGATGATTTTCACCTCGACGTTGGCTCCGTGCGGGTTGCTCTCGCCCTCCTCCAGGAACCGCACCGAGGCCTCCCGGTTTTCCAGGCCCCAGCACAGGTAGGCTCCCGACCACGTGCCGGGTGCCAGGCGGCTTCCGGACAAGACTGATCCCGTGAGGAAGCCCTGGATCTCGGGGAGTCCTGCGATGATGCCGCCGATGGCCGCGCCGCCCTCCTCGCGGATGCCGTGCGGTCCGCTGCCGCCGGAGAACAGCGGCACGCCGTCCTTGTGGAGCGAAAAGTGCTGGTGGGCGCCGTTTCCGACCGTGCCGGCAAAGGGCAGCGGGGAGAACGAGGCCTGCATACCGTGGGCCCGGGCCGTGATGCCAACGATGAGCTTGGACAGGACCACGGTGTCCGCGGCCTGAACCGGCGAAGCAGGAGGGAGGGAGAACTCGAACTGGTTTCTGCCCTACTCGGCGTGGAGCTGCTCTGCCGGAACGCCGGCCTGGTTCAGTGTGGTCAGCAGGTCATCGAGGAATTCCGCCCGGTCCAGCAGGCCGGTTGCCCCGTACGGAACCCAGAGTGTGGTGTCCAGCGCTGAACCGTCCGAGGCGACGAGGACGAATTCCAGTTCGTGGCCCACGAGTGCCCGGTACCCGGCTGCGTCCAGGCTCCCGTCGACGTCGGCCAGCAGTCCGCGGGCGCAGGCCGGAGATGCGGTTCCGTCTTGTTCGAAAAGGCTGCCAGGCGCCCAGGCCCGGCCGCCCGGCAGGATGCGGAGCCCCTCGATATCGATCTTCAGGCGCAGATCGCCCACGGTGGTGATGGTGTCCGTGAACGCTATCCCGCCGTCGATCGCGAAGACATGCCAGACGGGGGCGGCGCCCATCCCGGACTGGTGGAAGGCGCCGAGCCGGGCCAGCGGGACGCTCTTGGCCAGCGTGATGCCCGAAGCGTTCACCACCGTGCCGATCACGGTGCGGACGCCGGCCTCCTGGAGCTCGTGCTGAGCCTTGGCGACAGCGGATTCGTCCGCTGATGCGATGTACGCCATGCGCTCATCATGCGACGCATGCCAACCCCAATGAAAGAGTCGAAGGATGCGCCGGCTTTTGGCTTGCACCGTGGGTGCGGCCGCACCAGCGTCAACGGCGCCATCCACGCGTTCGCCGCCGTTCGACGACGCCGACTGGGCCAAAGAGGCGGCCGAAGTGAAGGCGAACAGGCCCCAGGAGGACTCCCGGGCGCCGGCAAGTCCAGCCGAAGATCAGGGGTACCTTGGGCATCCGAACCTGCTCCTGATACTTCGGCGTTCGTACGGCGGGGCCACGGCGGTTGTCAGGGCAGGGCCGACGAACCCGGCTTGGTGACTTCCACCAACTCGCCCGCCCTGTCTATCCGCGCAAAATGTTCGTCCATGGCGTTCATTGCCTCGCCCGGACTCCCTGATTTGAGCGCGTCGAGTATGTTCCGGTGCAGGCTGCGGAGCACCTCGGCGTCGGAGGACAGCGTCCGCATCCGGGCTCGTCGTTCGGTAACTGACTGCGCGATGAGGTCGCCAACTGCCTCCGACAGGAAGATGAGGGCAGCGTCTCCAGATGCCTGGAATAGTGCCGTGTGAAACTCCAGGTCGGCCGCGTAGAGCTCATCAGGGTCGGTGGCAGCTTCCATCCGCAGTACGGCCTCCTCCACATGCGCGATGGGGACGGGCTTGCCTACGGTGGCAGCCAATCGGGCGGCTTCCCGTTCCAGGGCCACGCGTACGGATTGGAATGCCGTCGCCGAGGACAATGCCGACGCGTGGAGGCCGGTCCGCAATGCCACTGCCACGTCCTGAGGCTTCATGACACGGGTGTATGTCCCACCCGCGCCTTTGCGCTCCAGGGCACCCATCGCCTCAAGCATCCGCAACCTGTCCCGCAGGGCGGTCCGGGAGCATCCCCAGCGCTCAGCGAGGTCGCGCTCCGAGGGAATTCTCTGGTCCGGCCCAACTTCGTCAACAAGTTCCAGCAGGCGGTCCAGCAGGTTGTCGTCGGACACTGAAAGCCTCAATTCACGTTCGATTCGCGATGCCCGGCACAAGTGTGGCCGATGGTTCATCTCATCCTATCTTGGACCTACCAAGCGTGTGGTCCGGGGAGGCTGCCCGCTTGGGTCGGCCAAAAGAGTCTCGCCAAAAGACTGGACTCTTGGTAAGACCAAGATTACTATTTGGAGTGACCTAGATTATATCCGGTAGTTCCACCGTCCCGTCGATAAGCACGAGATGCCGTTGGCACACCACCCCGATCGGAAGGAAGCCCTGTGGACGTTGTAGTCAACCAGGACATTCTTGGCAGCGAAACTGAAGCCGACATCAGCGAATGGCTGATCGAAGACGGCAGCGAGGTGACGGCGGGCCAGGCTTTGGTGGAATTGGAAACCTCAAAAGTGCAGGTTGAGGTCACCTCCCCCATGGCGGGAGTCATCACCCTCATCGCGGCGGAAGGCGACGTCATCGAGCCCGGCGCCATTATTGCCAGGATTGCGTAAACCCATGGCCACTCCTCAAACAACGGAGCTGAACGTCTTCGATCCGGCTGCAGACGGTACGGCGGCGCTCAAATCAATGACCGCCATCCGCGAATTCGAATCGCGCCTCCCCGGCTATTCCCGAGAAGGACTCATCCGCGGCTCGACCCACCCCTCCGTGGGGATGGAAGCCATCGCGGTCGGCGTCTCCCACTCCCTACGCGCGACAGACAGCATTGCCAGCAACCATCGCGGCCACGCCCACTGCCTGGCCAAGGGTGCCGACGCGGGCCGTACCCTTGCTGAAATCCTTGGCCGCCGGGACGGCTACTGCGGAGGCAAGGGCGGCTCTATGCACATCGGCGTGAAGGAACTTGGGATCCTCGGTACCAACGGCATCGTTGGAGCTGGCATTGGTCTGGCAACGGGAGCTGCTTTGGCGGCGCAACAACAAAACAGCGGCGACGTCGCCGTCGCGTATTTTGGCGACGGCGCCAGCAACCAGGGCGTATTGGCAGAAAGCTTCAACTTGGCCGCCATCTGGAAGCTTCCGGTGATCTTCGTCTGCGAAAACAACCACTTCGCCCAATCCGCAACCCTTGAAGAAATGGTGGCCCAGCCCGAGCTGCGCCGCCGCGGCGAGGCCTATGGGGTCCCTTCGTATGACGTCGACGGCATGGACGTCGAAGCCGTCGCAAACGTCACCGCAGAAGCAGTGGAGCGCGCCCGCCGCGGGCTCGGCCCCACCTTCATCGTCGCCGACACGTACCGATACCTCGGCCATATGGCGGACGACACGGAGATCTACCGTACGCGGGAGCAGGTCGAGGCGTGGAAGGACCGTGACCCGATCGCCAAGCTTGCCGCCAAGCTTGTGGATCACGGGACGCTGACCCAGGAGGACGTTGACGCCATCGCCGCAGAAGCGGAAGCCGCCGTCGATGCCGCCGAGGCATTCGCGAAGGCCTCGCCCTTCCCCGACATTTCGCAAGCTTTCACCCAGGTCAGTGAGGATCACCGATGAACAAGCCGGCACAGCAGTTGACGATATGGCGCGCACTGAACGCGGCCCTGCATGACGAATTCACCGAAGACCCGGACGTGATGATCATGGGGGAGGACATCACAACCTGGGGAACCGGGGGCGGCATATACGGCGTAACCCGGAAAATGGCGGAGACGTTCGGCAAGCATCGCGTGCGGGACACCCCCATCAGCGAAGAGGCCTTGATCTCCGCAGGAGTCGGTGCTGCGATGGCGGGAACCCGGACCATTGTGGAAATCATGTACTCCGATTTCAGCCTTCTCGGCGCAGATGGCCTGATCAACCAGGCAGCCAAGTCCCGGTACATGTTCGGCGGCCAATTCGCCACGCCGCTGGTTCTCCGCACAAATGGCGGATCAGGTATCGGCAAGGCGGCCCAGCACTCCCAGTCGCTGGAGACCCTCTATGCGCACATTCCCGGCCTCGAAGTCGTCGTGCCATCAACAGCGAACGACGCTTACGGACTGCTGCGTACCGCAATCAAGAGCAACAATCCAACCATCTTCCTTGAGCACAAGGGCCTGTACTACGACAAGGGTCCGGTTACCAAGGAACTCATCCCGTTCGGACAGGCCCGGACCGCCCGTGAGGGCAAAGACATCACGGTCGTCGCCACCCAGCTCATGCTCAGCCGCTCCCTCGAAGCGGCAGAAGAGCTTGCGGAACGCGGCATCGACGTGGAAGTCATTGATCCTCGCACGCTCTACCCCCTGGACATGGATTCCATCTACGCCTCCGTCCAGAAAACGCGCCACCTCGTGGTGGCACACGAAGCCGTCCGGGACTTCGGGTGGGGCGGGGAAATCATTGGCAATGCTGTTCAGGAGTGCTGGAACGAGCTGGATGCGGCCCCTCGGCGGCTCGGAGCCGCCCGCACACCCATCCCCTACAGCGAGGAGCTGGAAAAAGCCGTCATTCCGAGTACCGGAGCTATCGTCGCGGAGATCCTCGCCGCTCTCGGCAGCAAGGTGGCCCAGCCGGCATGACCAGCGCATCAGCCACGCCCCTCGTCGGTTTTCTCGGCATCGGCGCCATGGGCCTGCCCATGGCCCGACGTATCCATGAAAGCGGCCAGCGCGTACGCGCAGTGGACTTGAATCCGGGCCAGGTTGCCAAGGCTTCAGAAATGGGAATCGCGGCGTCCACGGCCCTCGACGATCTCGCCGCCGCTGACGCACTGTTTGTTGTCGTCGCGACAGGCGACCAGCTCCGGGGACTCCTCGACTCCGCCCTGCTGTCAGGGACCGGCAACATCAAGACTGTCGTGGTGCTCAGCACAGTGGGGGTCGACGCCGTGACGGACTTTGCCGGCAGGCTTTCCGACCGCGGAATCAGCGTCATCGACTGCCCCGTCACCGGCGGAGTCAGCGGCGCGGTTGAAGGCCGACTCAGCCTCTTTGTTGCCGGCGACCCGGCGGATGTCGATGCCCTCCGAGGCCCGCTGGAAACCATGGGGGCAGTTCAGGATTGCGGAACCAAGGCAGGCGACGGGCAGGCCTACAAAATGGTCAATCAGCTGCTGGCGGCGTCACATCTCGCCATCGCCGGGGAAGCGCTCGCGTTTGCGCACGCGCTGGGACTCGATCAAGGAAAGGCGCTCAAGGCAGTCAGCGGGGGCGCCGGAGGATCCTGGATGCTGTCAGATCGGGGTCCCCGCATGATCCAGCCGCCGGAACAACGCCCCACCCAGACCCACCTGTCCATCTTCCTGAAGGACACCAGCCTGGTGAAAGCCGCAGCGGCAGGGGCCGGATTCGACGCCAGGATCCTGAACGCCGTGGCCCGGGAATTCGAGCGAGCCTCCCAAGGAGGACTCGATAGGGCAGATGACTCTTCGATCGTGGATGTCGTACGGAGCCTGCCTAGCAATGCCGAACAGAGCCCTCGACAGCGGGCTTAATCAACTCCAGCAATTCATGCCGTTCCCCCAGAACTCAAAGAGGAGATCTTCAGTGGCAACCCAAATCACATCTGATCAGGGCGCCTTGCGCGCCTCCACCCGCCGCAAAGTACTTTGGCGCATCATGCCGTTCCTCATGCTGTGCTACTTCGTGAACTACTTGGACCGAAGCAATATCGGCTTCGCCGGGCCGAACGGGATGAACGAGTCCCTCGGGCTGACGGCCACGGCCTTCGGATTCGCGTCGGGCATCTTCTTCATCGGCTACATCCTGCTTGAAATTCCCAGCAACTTGGCCTTGCACCGCTTTGGAGCCCGGAAATGGATGGCGCGAATCCTCGTCTCCTGGGGCATCGTGGCTGCCCTGACGGCGTTCGTCCAAGACGCCACGATGCTCTACGTCCTTCGTTTTCTGCTCGGGGTGGCGGAAGCCGGATTCACGCCGGGCATCCTCCTGTACCTGACGTACTGGTTTGTCCAGAAGGATCGGGCGCAGGCGTACGCAATGTTCCTCATTGGCATCCCACTCTCGTCAGTCATCGGCGCTCCTTTGGCCTCGGGCCTCATCCAGTGGGGAAACAACCTGCTCTTCGGCCTCGACGGCTGGCGCTTCATGATCCTCATCACCGGCATTCCGGCGATCCTGTTGGGTGTCATGTGCTTCTACTACCTCACGGACAAACCGGACCAGGCAAAGTGGCTGACCGAGGAGGAACGTACGCTGCTTGTCCGCGACCTCGCCGACGAGGAAGGCACTTATGTCCAGCACAAGCTGCGCGGCGTCCTGCTCAACGGAAAAGTCTGGCTGCTCGGCCTTGGCTACTTCGGCCTGGTGTTTGGCCTCTACGCCATCGGTTTCTTCCTGCCCACCATCATCAAAGACTTCCAGCAAACATTCGGTATCAAATACTCCGTCATCGAAATCGGGATGCTCACGGCTATCCCGTACGGTTTCGCCGTTGTTTTCACGATCCTCTGGTCGATGCACTCCCGACGCACGAATGACATCGCGGGACACGTCGCCGTCTCTGCTTTGATGGGCGCCGCCGGCATCCTGATCGCGGTCTGGGCGCCGTCGTCGATTGTTACGCTGATCGGCATCAGTATCGCGGCGATGGGACTCTGCTCCGGGATTCCGCTTTCCTTCGGACTGCCTACAAAGTTCCTCACCGGAGTGGGCGCGGCGGCCGGGCTGGCCCTCATCAACACCATCGGCAACCTGGGTGGCTTTGGCGGACCGTTCATCTTCGGCTGGTTCCGCGACCTGACAGGCACCACCAGTGCAGGCCTCTACGTCATTGCCGGCCTGTGCGTGGTGTCAGCCATATTGGCTGTGCGCACAAAACGCTGGACAACCGAGGTTCGGACTGAACGGGTCCCCTCGCGCGTCGGTTAGCAATAGGGCGTGGTTCGAGAGTACGACTACGTAAAACTCCAAGCGGACGACGGCGGGAGGCCGCCGGCGTCGTCCGCTTGGCAGGGTCCTTTCCGGGCGCTAAGGTTCCAGCGGACCCGGATGGCCTCGGCAATCGGCCGGCTGTGACGTCAACCGGGAAAGCAATGGGCGCGGTTTTTGTCACTCCGATGACCGAGTCAGGGCTCGACGAGCATCAGAATTGTTTCCGGACGGACGCCGTCGAATTTCATCGCTTCGGCCGCCTCCGCGGACTCCATGATCCGCTGGAAGGTTTCCATGTCGGGGACTTGGGCGACCAGGCCCACACGGTTGCTCTTCGCCGGGTCGATGAATGTCCGGACCGTGATGCCCAGCGGCCCGAATACCTCTTCCCGTTTTGGTGAGCTGAGCCAGCGCTCAACGTCGTCGACTTCGTGGAAAATCATCAGTGTTGGCATCATTTCCTCAGCTTTCTGGGGTGGGGCCAGGAGCCGGGCTGGTCAAGGGGCCGCGTCGGGACATCCTGATTACGCTGAACGTACCACGGCCCCGAATGCGGCGGTAGCGGGGAAAACTGGCAGTTCGGCCCCGCCATATGGGGGCCAGCCGGGAAGACAGGCAAGGCGTCGGTTGGCCGTAGACGAGTGAAGGACGACGGCCACGACGACGGCCGGGGCCAACTCGTTTAGAGCCCGTCCCGGATGTCCCCAAGAGTGAGGGCCGGCGGCGAACTTCCGTCGGTGTCCAGGACGCCGAACTCCTTCGCAACCGCGGCGGCGACTAGCACCTGGCCGGTCCGCGCCATCAGGTTCGGATCGTGGAATAACGCACTGATCACGCGGCCGATGAACTCGGGGCTCTCGCTGGTCGAGAGATCGAACGCGCCACTTTCCGCCGCCGCCAGGACCGCCTCGGTTCGCACCAGGCCGGGGTAGAGCGAGATGACCGGAACGTCGAACGGTTTCAGCTCGACTGCCATGTCGGACGTCATCTTGTCCGTCGCAGCCTTGGCGATGCCGTAGATCGTGTTGCCGAGATGACGCTGAGCGGCCCAGAAGCTGATGTTGACGATCAGCCCGCCGTTCTGCGGCGTCATCAGGCGCGCCGCGTGCGCCGAACAAACAAATGCCGCGCGGACGCCGGCGTCGATCATCCCGGTCCAGCGGTGCATGGGCTGCTCCCAAAACGGCGCAGGCCACGTGAACGCGCCGCCTTCGACCATCTTCTCGTATCCGCCCCAGGCGCAATTGACGAGGAGATCCAGGCGCCCCTGCTCGGACCGGAGCACTTCATACACGTGCGCCGTCTCTTCGTCTTTGAGATGGTCGCAGCGCAGGCGCCGGATCTCCCGCGGCAGATCCGCCTGGTCGATCGAGCGGCCCGTGCCGTACACCTCAAACCCCGCGGCCAGGAGACCCAGGGCGATGCCCCGGCCTACCCCTCGGCTCGCGCCGGTCACGAGTGCAACGTTTCCCGCTGGCACCTCGTCGCGTCCGCTCACGTGGTTCATGCCCGGGCGCTGCGCTTCCAGCGGACCCGGAGGGCTCCGGCAATTGGACCGGCAATAGGGCCGGCGGTGACGTCGACGGTTACAGTGTGCACGGTGACCTTCCCGGTGCTGGAAGAGACGTTTTGAGTCATCCCAGCAGGTCGTCCTCATAACACCAGCGCCAGTCTTCGCCCGGCTCGATGCTCCGCATGACAGGGTGCCCGGACGCTTCGAAGTGCCTCGAGGCGTGGCTTCCGGGTGAGGAATCACAGCATCCCACCTTGCCGCACGCCAGGCACATCCGCAGGTGCACCGTCGTCGTGCCCTCCTTCCGGCAGTTGACGCAGAAGGGGTCCCCGGGTACCTCCGGAGACCGCGCCGACTCGAGGTGGGCACATACTCCGCCCGGCCTCGCGATCCCTTCCCCACCGCCCTCGCCGGAGGTGTCCACCTCGTCCAACGCCATGTCCAGCATGGATTCTTCAACATCCAGCCGGTCCAGCACCTCGCTGAGGACCTCCTGCGCGTACTCGCCGCCGCGCCGCAGTTCCAGTACCTTGGCCCGTTCCGCATCCAGCATGGCCAGCCGCAGCCAGGCGTAGCGCGCGCTGGGGGTCGCCGTTTCCGCCGAGGGGCGGCCGAGCCGTTCCCAAGCAGCCAGCCCGCGCTCCTGGGTGCGCCGTTTCAGCATGGCCACCACCTCTGGCGGATCGTTGTCCGTGCGCAGTTCCTGCAGGCGGGCAACTCCGGCGGCCGTGGCCAGCTGCATCAGCGAAGCCTGGTTCAGCGCGTCTTCGCGCTGGTCCGGGCCTTGGATATTCAGGAGGCGGACCAGTCCCGGGAGCGTGAACCCCTGCAGCGTCAGCGTGCCGCCCACCACCACAAGGGCGGCCAGAATCAACACCGAACGGTGCTCCAGATCTGCGGGCAGCACCAGCACCGCGGCCAGGGTGACCACCCCCCGCATCCCGGCCCAGGAGACAATCGCCGCGAACTGCCACGGCGGCGCCGGGTCATTCCGCCGCACGGCCGTAATCAGGCGGGGCAGGTAAGTGGCCGGGAAAACCCACACCGGCCGGAGCACCAGCACCGCCAGCAGGATCACGGCGCAGCCGGCCCAAATCCGCCCGGCGCCCAGGGAGTCGTCCTGGACGCCGTCGATGATGGTCCGCACCTGCAGCCCGATCAGCAGGAATACGGCATTTTCCAGCAGAAACTGCACAGTGTTCCAATTGCTGCGCTGGCTTAGCCGGGCGGCGCCGTTGGGCATGGACGGCGCCTTGGTGCCCATCACCAGCCCGGTAACGACGACGGCGAGGACGCCGGACGCGTGAATCGCCTCCGCCGGAAGGTACGCGACGAGCGGGGCTATCAACGACGTCGACGTGTTGATGGCGACGTTCCGGGTCCGCTTGCGGAGCTCGGTCAGCACGTAGGCGGCTGCCATGCCCACCACCACTCCGCCCCCTGCCGCGAGCAGGAAGTCCGCGGCGATCCCCGTCAGGGACACCGACCCCGCGATGGCGGCGATGGCAGCACGAAGGCAGATCAGGGCGGTTGCGTCGTTGACCAGGGATTCACCCTCCAGGATGGTGACGATCCTGCGTGGCATCCTCACCTTCCTCGCGATGGCGGTGGCCGCCACAGCATCCGGTGGCGCCACGACCGCGCCGAGAGCGATAGCGGCAGCAAGAGGGATTTCCGGGAACAACCACCAGACCACAAAGCCCACTGCGAAGGTTCCGAAGATGACATAGCCCACCGAGAGCAGTCCGATGGCGCGGCGGTTGGAGCTGAAATCGAAGAGCGAGGTCCGCAGCGCCGCGGCGTACAGCAGCGGCGGCAGCAGTCCCACCAGGACGACTTCAGGGTTCAGCTCAATGTGCGGGACGAACGGAAGGAAGGAGCCCGCCACGCCGGCCACCACCAGCAGCAGCGGCACCGAAATGTTGAGCTTCCGGCCCAGCGCGCTACCGGCGCAGACCACCGCGACGAGAACCAGGAGTCCCAGCGCAATGTCCATTGGGACATTGTCTCAGCCGGAGGCAAAGGTGTCCGGGCCAGCCGGGCATTTTCTGCGGCCTGCGCCGCGCGAGGCGGGCAGAAGGCCGCCTTCCGGCCCTACCGGGAGGCCGCTGGACGTCCTATCGTGGTCCTGAATCAGCCCGAGGAAAGGAACGACGATGTTCACCCTTCAGATTGGCTATCAGGTCCGGGACTACGAGGCGTGGAAGAAGGTCTTCGACAGCGATCCCGCAGGCCGCGCGGCCTCAGGCGCCCGGTCTGTCCGGGTGTTCCGGGATGCCGAGGACCAGAACAGCATCGCCGTGCTGCTGGACTTCGACACCAAGGACGCGGCGACCGTCTTTCTGGAACAGCTCCGCAGCAAGGTATGGGACAAACCGGAAGTGATAGGGCAACTGGTGTCGGCGTCGCCGACAGCCAGAGTCCTGGAGGAGGTGGCCCGCGAGGGCCAGGGCGCCGGCTGACCCAGTAGGGGAGCGGCGCCCAAGCGCAGACGGACGACGGCGGGAGGTCCCGCCGTCGTCCGCTCAACAGGTTCAGTCCTGGGCGCTGAGGTTCCAGTGGACGCGGATGGCCTCGGCAATGGGGACGGCGGTGACGTCGACCCGGAAAGCAACGGGTGCGGTTCCTGTCTCTTCGATGACAGAGTCACGGTATACGCGGCCGCAGGAGGGACACAGGGTGTGGAGATCCTCATCGGGAGGCCATTCCGCCAGCCCGGCGGGGACCGGGGTGGTGTCTCCGAGATGGACGGGGACGCCTTGTGAGTTCGCCTGGATCAACCCTTCCTTGCTGACGGTGTTGCCGCACACGCAAGTGATGGTGGTGACATCATGATCGATTACATCGGCGGTTTCAGAGTCCACGGTGACCTCCCCGGTGATGGAAGAGACGTTGTCCAATTAGCTTAAGCCTGCTGATCCGGGCGGAGGCCCAGGAATTAAATCCCAGAAATTAAATCAGGCCGGCCGCGCCACCCTGGCCCCGGGTCCCGTTCAGGTGCTAGTCGGCGAGGATCTGGTACAGCGAGCGCCGGGTTTCATCGATTTTTTCCATCGCTGCCTTGCGTTGCTCCTCGGAGGCCGAGAAGCGGAACTGGTGGATCACGCCCATAAGCTTCCCCACGCTCTGATGAAACGCCGGGCCGGACCCCTGGGCGTCGGTGTTCCAGGCGTCCGCGAGCTCCTCTGCGTGGTCGGCGACGTAGGCCCTGCCCGCGTCGGTAAGGGAGAACTCGGTGCGCCGGCCGTCGCTCTCGGGCGCGATGAGTTCCTCGTCAACGAGCTGCTGCAGCGTCGGGTACACAGAGCCCGGGCTGGGACGCCAGGCGCCGGACGTCCTCTCGGCTATTGCCTTGATCAGGCCGTAGCCGTTGGACGGTGCTTCGGCCAGGAGGGAGAGGATGGCGGATCGAACATCGCCCCTGTTTGCCCGGCGTGAACCGCCCGGACCAAATCCGGGGCCGAATCCGGGACCGAACCCTGGCCCAAACCCGCGGCCCGGCCCGAAGCCGCCCCCCGGTCCGAAGCCGCCGTGTCCGTGGGGTCCGCGGCGACCTCTGCCGCGGCCGAAGCGTCCCGCGGGGGAGCCGCTTTCTGGGAATTTGTCGTCGTTTATGCCTTTCATAGCGGCATCGTCCTTCCTCTGGGAGTCATTCATTTTGTTGGTCACCGAACCTATCGGCGATAGTTAACGATATATCGGTAAGCATCGTTGAGCAAGAGTCTATTCAAAGTGTTTGCGGTCAAATCCGGGACTAATTCGGCGGAGGGTGCAGTTATGCAATCGGAATAGGAACCGGTTTTGCCGGCAACGCGCTTTGGGCCCCGACAGGAATGGGACGACGTGACGACAACGCATGCTGACGGTGTGGGCTTCCGGTCCAAACGCGGACCGGTCCTCATCGCCCTGATGCTCTCCACCGGACTGGTGGCGATCGATGCCACGGTGGTGGCAACAGCGGTGCCTTCGATCGTGGACGACATCGGCGGTTTCACCTCGTTCCCGTGGCTGTTCTCCGCCTACCTGCTGGCCCAGGCCGTGTCGGTCCCTGTCTACGCGAAGCTCTCCGACACCATCGGCCGCAAGCCCATCATGCTCATCGGAATCGGCCTGTTCCTGCTCGGCTCCATCCTCTGCGGAGTCGCCCGGAGCATGCCAGCGCTCATTGCATTCCGCGTGGTGCAGGGCCTGGGCGCCGGAGCAGTCCAGCCCATGGCCATCACCATCGCCGGCGACATCTATACGCTGGCCGAGCGGTCAAAAGTGCAGGGCTACCTTGCGAGCGTATGGGCCGTCTCCTCGGTCGTCGGTCCAACGCTCGGGGGAGTGTTTGCCTCCCTCGGCATCTGGCGTGGCATCTTCCTCGTGAACATCCCGCTGTGCATCGTGGCCGGGTGGATGCTGGTGCGGTCGTTCCACGAGAACATTGAGCGCGTGAAACACCGCGTCGACTATCTGGGGGCGGGGCTGCTGACGGTCTCCCTGACTTTGCTCATCCTCGGGGCCCTTGAGGGCGGCCAGGCGTGGGCGTGGAACTCTGCCGCCAGCTACGGAGTGTTTGCCGCCGGTGCGGTTTTGTTCGCCGCGTTCATCTTCGTCGAGCGGAGGGCCGCGGAACCGGTCCTGCCGCCGTGGGTTGCGTCCCGCCGGCTGCTGGCGACGACGGCGATGGTGTCCTTCGGCGTCGGAGCCGTCATGCTCGGCCTCACTTCCTACGTTCCCACGTTCCTCGAGGGTGCACTCTCCACCTCCCCGATCCTCGCCGGGCTCGCCTTGGCCGCGCTCACTATCGGCTGGCCGATCAGTGCATCCCAGTCGGGGCGCCTGTACCTTCGAATCGGGTTCCGCAGGACCGCCCTGATCGGCGTCACGGTCACCGTCATCGGCACGGCGGTCCTTGCGTTCACCGCCTTTTCGCCGAACATAGCGATGGTCGCGGCCAGCTGCTTCATTGTCGGGCTGGGACTGGGGCTCGTGGCGACCCCGACCCTCATTGCCGCCCAGTCGAGCGTCGAATGGAACGAGCGCGGCGTGGTCACCGGTACCAACCTTTTCGCCCGATCGATCGGCAGCGCAATCGGCGTCGCCGTCTTCGGGGCAATAGCGAACGCCGTCTACGCCGGCACGCCAGACGGCGGCACGGATCCACACACGATTGTGGCGGCCTCCGCCGCCGTGTTCCTGGCCGTCATGATCGGTGCCGTCCTCACGGTCGTCGCCGTGATCGCGATGCCCGCCACAAAAAGCGTCCACCAGGCCCACGCCGCCGCGCGGTCGTAGTCACCAAAATCCCTCCAGGACCGGGCGAAAAAGTGTCGGCACGCAGCTTCTTGCGTGCCAGAATCCTCACATGGCCAAGGAACGCAGTGAACTGAAGAGCATCGGTTACGAGATCTTCATCGGTATCCTTTCGATTTTGTCGATCGTCAATCTGGGGCTCCTGTATGCCGCGCAGGAGAAGTCGATCGATACAGTGCTGACGGCGATGAACGCCCTCTTCAGCGTGATCTTCGTCGTCGACTTCCTCTACCGGATTGTCACCGCGCCATCGGCGGGCGCCTATTTCTTCAGGCACTTCGGCTGGGCCGATCTGTTGGCCAGCGTGCCGTTGGCGCAGTTCAAGATCCTGCGTGTCTTCCGGCTGATCCGCGTGTACCGGCTGCTCCGCGATGTCGGCACCCGCACCGTCCGCCGTGCTCTGATCAAAGATCGGGCCGGCAGCTCCCTCTACACCCTGCTGATCATGGGCATTCTCGTGCTGGAATTCGGAAGCCTCACGATGCTCACCGTCGAGGAGGGCGCCCCGGGGGCCAACATCACGACCGCCTCGGACGCCATCTGGTTCACGATCGTCACGATATCGACGGTCGGATACGGTGACCAATATCCGGTCACCGATGCGGGCCGCATGATCGGCGCAGGCATCATCATTGTCGGTGTCGGTATCTTCGGCACCTTCACCGGCTACCTGGCCAACTTCTTCCTGTCTCCCAAGAAGAAGGAATCCGCACCGCCCGTCCATGCGACGGACACGAGCGCCACAACGGTCGAAAGGCTTCGACTGAGCCTCGAAGAGTCCGAAGCAAAGCTCGCCGAGATCAGAAAGCTGCTTGCCGGGCCGGCCCAGTGAAGGACTGTCACATGACGCCGGTGGGTACCAGCAGGGCCCAGGCCAGGGCCGGGGCCACCAGCACCACTCCTCCGGCATAGACCATCAGCTGGCGGTAGACGCGGTGCCGGTCGTTCGCCCGGGCGTTGGCGACAACTAGCGCGCCGTCGGTGGAGAACGGGGAGACATCCACGACGGTGGCGGCGATGGCCAGTGCCGCCACCGTTCCGGAGGCGCTGAGAGAGCTGGTGGCCAGCAGCGGACCGGCCAGCGGGATGAACGCGGTGAGCAACGCCGTGGAGGAGGCGAAGGCTGAGCCGACGCCGATCACGTAACAGAGGACCAGCGCCACCAGCAGCGGTGCACCCAGCGCCAGTGCCATCTCGGCGAGGGTGTCGATGACGCCCACGTGCTGGAGCAGGGAGACATAGGTGATCATGCCCGCGACCAGCAGGACCGTGGACCAGGAGACGCCGCCGATAAAGGTTTGATGTTCCTTGATGTTGACCAGCGCGAGCAGGAGTCCGGCCGAGAGGGCCACAAAGCCGATCGGCATATGGAAGCCCAGGGTGCACACGAGCATCACGGCGATCAGCACGAGCGTGAGGATCTGCTGGCCGTGGGGACGGCCGGTCCGGGTGTCCAGATCGGCCTGCTGGCCGCCCTCGCCGTCGCGCAGCTTGCCCAGCAGGACGAACAGGACGATGGTCAGCACGGAGAGAATGAGATTGATGGCGAAACTGGCCAGGAAGAGTGCGCCCTGGGAGATGGGAAAGCCGTTCGCAAGCGCGACGTCGTGCACCAGCACGCCGGCCACGGACAACGGTGAAAAGCCGCCGGCATGGGCCCCGTTGATGATGAAAGCCCCCATTAGTACCGGATGGATACGGGACTCGTAGGCGAAGGCGATGGCCGCCGGGGCCAGCAGTGCGACGGCGGCGGGGGAGAAGGTGCCCAGTGCCGTCAGTGCGGCTGCGAGCAGGAAGAACACCCAGGGCAGCAGCAGGGTCTTGCCCCTGACGAGGCGCACGCAGTTCTGGACGATGATGTCGATGGTGCCGTTCCGCTGGGCCATGCTGAAGAAATAGGTGACCCCGATGATCGTCAGGACGATGCTGGCGGGGAAGTCCTTAAGGATCTCCTTGTCGGTCATGCCGAGCAGGAAGTAGCCGACGCCGAAGGATGCGACCAGCCCCATGACCCCGATGTTGAGTGGCCACCTCGTGGCGACGACAAACATCACGACAAGAATGACGAGCGGGATGATCTGGACAGCGGTCATGGTCTGCTCCGGTTGCGTGGTGGCCGCCGGGGCAAAGATGTCACCGCCCAGCAGAAGGGCGGCCAGACCCAGGAACACGAATCCGGCCACCGCCAAGATTAGAGTACGGCGGCGACGGCGAGGACGGTTGGGACCGTCGTCCAGGGTCTCGCCCGCTGGGGCAGGGGCGCGGTGCGCAGTCTCAGTCATGGGGGTCTCCTCAGGAGTAGCACTTGCGAGGGAGGCCGTGGCGGCACTGCCGGAGGCCTCGGGGAGGTGGCGGTGAAACAGCGGGGCGGCCGTCGTTGCGATGAGTCGGCGATCCGGGTGATCGCCTTGGCCGCCCCGCTGTAGTCTGCGGAATTCAGCCGATGTAGCCGAAGATCCGGTTCCAGGTTTCCTGGTCGTCTTTTCCGTGGCGGGCCAGGTCCTCGGGCATTCCACGGTGCGGGAGCCCGGTGTTCATGGCCGGGAGCTGGACATCCATCACCTTGGGAGCCGGGGCGGAGGAATCGGCCGGGTATTCGCCTATCTGGGAGAAGACGCTGGCTCCTCGTTTGCTGAGGTTCCAGTTCATGAACAGCTGGGCGGCGGCCGGGTGTTTGGCCGTGGGCGTCATGCCCAGGAAGTAGTCGTAGAGCGCGAATCCTTCCTTGGGGACCACGAACTTCACCGGCGCGTTGTTGTTTGCTGCGATGTTGACGCTGCTGACCACTGCCGTGGCTACCTGGATTTCACCGCGAGACAGGCTTTCCTGCTGCGCGCCGGAGGAATCGAAGATCCGTGGCTGCTGGGCCGCGTAGCCCTTGAGGTAGTCCTCGCCGAGGGCGTCGAGCTGGAAACGGACCAGGGATGCCGAGCTGCCGCCGGCGCCGACCTGCGTGGTGCCGATCTTCCCTTTCCATTTGGGGTCCAGGAGGTCCTGCCAGGACTTCGGGGCGTCCGCCTCGCTGACCAGGGCCGTGTTGTAGGCGAACGTGAACGCCGGGTCGAAGACGCGGTAGAACTTCCCGCCGTCGTACTTCACCGTGTCATCCAGCTGGTCGAAGTTGGGGACCTTGTGCGGCGCGAAGGTGCCGGCCTTGTTCATGGCTGATACCGAGGAGAACTCGGAGGTGCGGATGACGTCGGCCCCCAGCTTGTTGGCGCCCTGTTCGCTGAGCACGCGCTCCAGCAGTCGGTTGGGTACCAGCCGGACCAGGTTTACCTTGATGCCGGTGTCCTGGGTGAAGGCCTTGATGACTTCCTTCTCGCTGTTTTCCACGTAGCCGCTGTAGAGGCTGATGGACCCTTCGGCCTTGGCCTTGGCGAACAGCTCGCTGTCAGCCACGGTCTGCCCGTTGATCACGAGGTCGGAGGTGGCGGAGAGGGATTCGGCCTTGCTGACCAGCGTGACGGTCTTCGGGGCGCTGCAGGCGCCGGCGGTGACCGCCAGCACGGCGGCGGCCAGCACCGACGTCGTTGTCTTGAGGATGTTTTTCATCGTGCTTCTCCGTTGGTTGCGCGGGCGCCGAAGGCTTTCGCGATGACGACCAGGGCCAGGATGACCAGGATGTAGAGCAGGCTCGTCGAGGCTGCGGAGCGCAGCGCCCCGTTGTCGTAGTTGTCAAAGACCACAATCGCCAGGAGCCGGGTGTTGGAGGTGAACAGGAACAACGCGGCGGAGAGTTCCCGCATCGCCAGCATCAGCAGCAGCAGGACCGTGGACATCACGCCTGTCTTCATCAGCGGCAGGGTCACATAGGACACCGCGCGCGCCCTCGTGGAGCCCAGAAGCACTGCGCTGTCCTCGAGGTCCTTGTCCACCTGCAGGATGCTGGCGGACATGCCCCGGTACCCCTGGGGCAGGTAGATCGCGATGAAGGCGATGATCAGCACCACGATGGTTCCGTACACGGGCAGCGGCAGTACCAGCCAGGTCCAGAGCAGGCCCAGGCCCATAACGATCGCCGGAATGGCGAGCGGGAGCATGGCGACGAACTCCAGGCTCTTCCGGCCCGGGGTCTTGGTCCGGTACACGAGGTAGCTGAGGTAGAACGCCAGCCCGGCACCCAGGATTGCGACGCAGACGGCGACCATCACGCTGTTCCGTGCCGCGTCGAGGAAGGTGGACGACTGCAGCGTCTGGAAGAGCGACCAGAAGGAGAGTGCATCTTCGCCGAATAGCTGGCCCAGGTTGGAGACGTAGGGCGAGGACTGCAGCGAGGCCAGCAGCAGGGCTATCACCGGCAGCACGATTGCCAGGGCGAAGTACGCCAGGGCGAAAGCCAGGCCCACGCCGCGGAGCTTGCCGATGTCCATCATGCGGGGCTTCATGCCCTTGCCGGACACGGTGGTGAAGTTCCTTTTCATCACCACGCGCTGCTGGATTGCGGTGACGGCTATCAGGACGACGGTCAGGACGACGGCGACCGCGGCGGCTTCGTTACCCCTGGCCGGTGCGGAGTTCATCAGGCGGTAGATGAAGGTGGGCAGTGTTTCAATCTGGCCGGGGGTGCCGATCATCTGGGCGACCGGGAAGTTTTCCATGGTCAGGGCAAAGATCAGCACGCCGGAGCCGAGAATCGCCGGTGTGACGAGAGGGAAGGTGACGGTTTTCAGGATCTTGCCGAGCGAGCCGCCGTGGACGCTGGCGGCCTCCTCCAGATCGGGGTTCATGAGGGTCATGGCGCCGTGGATCAGCAGGAACGCATAGGGGGCGTAGTACAAGGCCAGAACCAAGATCAGGCCGGGCATCGTGTAGACGTTGAAGAGGTTGCCCAGGCCGATGCCGCGGGTGAGCAGGTTCAGGTAGCCCGTGGCGGGTCCGGCCAGGAGGGACCAGGCCAGTGCCCCCACCAGGGAGGGCAGGAACATCGGCGCGATGCCGATGAAGTAGATGACGGCCTTGCCCCAGATGTTGGTCCTGGCCGCAAGGAAGGCCAGGGTTCCGCCGATAAACATGGCCAGCACTGAGGCGGATGTTGCCACCACCAGGGAGTTGGTCAGTGCGGTGACCGACTGGTGGGAGGAGAGGATCTTGAAGTTCTCCAGCGTCAGGCCGCTGAGTCCGATCGAACCCGGCCGGGGTGTGGAGCTGCTGAAGGCAGAGATCAGGATCAGGGCCATCGGCATGAGGATCAGGAGGGCCAGGAGGGCCAGCATCAGCCACGTGGGCATGGACTTCCTGAGCTGGTGGCCGAGCTGGCCGCCGGTTCTGCGTCGGGGCTGCGGGGCCGGTTTCTCACGGGGCGGTGTGCCCGGCTGCTGATCCGGCCGCTCGCGGAGGTCTGTGGTGGCGGCGGACATCAGGCCACCTCGGCGGGGAGGACCTGGATGTCGGAGGGGTTCGCCGTGACCCAGACCCTGTTGCCTTTTCCGGCGGGCGGGCCGTCGCGGCGGGAAACTAGGGCCTCGATGGCGGGGCCGCCGTCGAGCTCGATCAGGTAGCGCACGTTCGAACCCTGGTAGCTGGCCACGGCGACCTCGCCGGCCCAGTTGTTGGAGTCGGCCTCTGGCCGGTGTGCGGAGACGATGACGTCCTCCGGCCGGATGCACGCCTTGATGGCATCGCCGCCGAGGGTGTACTCGACCGTGGACAGTTCGAGCTTGTGCTCCGCCATCTTGTACGTTCCGGGGTGGCCGTTCTTGAGCACCGGGAAAATGTTGGTGACACCCAGGAAGTCCGCGATCGAGGCGCTCGCCGGGTTTTCGTAGATCTCGCCGGGACTTCCCACCTGCGCGAGCCTGCCGTTCTGCATGAGCGCGATCCGGTCCGCGAGGGCCAGGGCCTCACCCTGGTCGTGCGTGACGTAGACGCTGGTCAGGTTGAGCTTCTGCTGCAGTGCCCGGAGTTCGATCCGCAGGCGGTCCCGGAGCCTTGCGTCAAGGTTGGAGAGCGGCTCGTCGAGCAGCAGGACGCTGGGGCGCATCACCAGGCTGCGGGCCAGGGCAACCCGCTGCATCTGGCCGCCGGATAGGAGGCTGGCGCCGCGCTTCTGGAACCCGTCCAAACCCACCAGCTGGAGTGCCTCGTCGACGCGCTCCGTGACTTCCTTTTTGCCCAGTTTCTTCATTTGGAGCGGAAAGGCGACATTTTCGAAGATGGTGCGGTGCGGCCAGACGGCGTAGGACTGGAAGACCATTCCCACGTTGCGTTTGTGCGATGGGACGTTGATGTTTCGTTCGCTGTCGAACACCACCTGATCCCCGATGGTGATCCTGCCGCGGACGGGTGTCTCCAGCCCGGCGATGCAGCGCATGGTGCTGGTCTTGCCGCAGCCGGACTTGCCCAGCAGCACCAGGGAGTGCCCGTCCTCGATTTCGGCGTTGACGCCCTGGACGGCGTAGGTATCGCCGTATTTCAGGTCGATGTTCTCCAAAGTGACTTTCATGTCAGACTCCTTTGTCTTGGTCTTTTATGCGGTTAGGCGCTGGCCCGCACAGGGGCGGCGGCGCGGGTAAAGATGATGGATTCGCTGATGACGCGGGCGGCCCGCTCCAGGCCGATCCGGGCAGGCCGCCCGAAGGGATCCACGTTGGCGACGGTGCCGATGATGCCGGCGGCGGTGCCGATCCGGAGGTGGGCAACGGCGTCGGGAGCTGTCTGGATCGCCCCGCCGGGCAGGGCGGCGTGGACCACGGTGCCTGCCGTGAGGGCGGCGGTGGCGATCCCGACGGCAGACGTCAGCCCGATCGCAGGGTGCGGGGCGTGCATGGAGAGGGTCCGGATCGAGACGTCGTAGGCCGAGCCGCTGATGTGCTGGCCGCCGGTGGTGACGAAGTCCGTGGCGGGGCCAACCACGCCCACCTTGGGCACCGCGTGGTCAACCGGCGAGCCGGCGGCCCTGAGCCCCATGCGCACCGCGGCCGCGCTCCGGATGCGGGTGAGCAGGGGCACGAATTCCGAGAGTTCCGCCAGGCTTTCGGTTCCGGTCAGGCCCAGGCTGTCGGCCGCCACCAGGACCATCGGTGCGCCGGCGTCGATCATGGAGACCAGATAGTTCCGGCCGTCTACCGTCAGTTCCTCGCGGGCGTGCCGGGTGGGCAGTGCAGCGCCGGTGCTGCCGCCGGCGGGGTCGAGGAAGGCCAGGGTGACGGGCACTCCGGTGGCCAGGGTGCCGGGGACCTGCGCGTCGCCGAAGGCCGGCAGTTTCCCGTCCGGGGTGGCGACGTCGGCTTCGAGCCGGGTGCCGGTGTTCAGGTTGCGCATCCGGACGAGGGTGGTTCCCGGGGTGGGCTGCACAAAGCCGTGGCTCACCGCGTAGAGGGCGATGGCCGTTGCGCAGTTTCCGCAGTTGCTGCCCCATTCGACGCGGCCCTCGCCGATGCCGACCTGCGCGAAGAGGTAGTCAACGTCGACGTCGTCATCGGGGGCGGCCGAGACGACGGCCGCCTTGGAGGTGGTGGACGTGGCCCCGCCGACGCCGTCGATCTGGCGCGGGTCCGCCGCGTTGAAGGTGTCGATCAGGAGGGCCTCGATCTGGTCCCTCGACGCCGGAAGGTCCTGGCCGTCGAACAGCCAGCATTTGCTGGTTCCGCCCCTGACCAGGGTTGCTGGGATTCTCAATGGATTCTCGATTCGAAAGTAGTTGGTGTCCGGGCCGCCACGGCGCCTGTGTGGCCTCGGTCATATCTACTTTCGGGGCTGCCAGTGTTGAGCACAATGTTCGTTTTCTTTGACTGCCTTAACTTCAACTACACTCTTTGGTATGGAGCTTGATGTTCGCCGCCTCTTCCTGCTGGCTGAAATAGCCGAGTACGGGTCCCTGACCGCGGCCGCCGAAGCGATGATGTACACGACGTCCGCGGTCTCCCAGCAAATGCGCCGGCTCGAGGCCGAGGCTGGGCAGACCCTGTTCGAGCGGCACGCCAGGGGAGTGGTCCTCACCGACGCGGGGGCAGCCCTGGTGGCCAGGGCGCGATCCATCCGGCGTGAGCTGGCCGGCGCCGAGTCTGATCTCGAGGCGCTGAGCGGGCTGCGGGCAGGCAGCCTGCGGATCGGGTCATTCCCCACGGCCTCCGCCTCCATTCTTCCGCTGGTCCTGACCCAGTTCGCGAGGGAGCACCCGGCCGTTTCCGTGTCCGTCAAGAGCGCGCTGCGGGACCCCCTCCGCGAACTGCTCCTCATGCGGGAGGTGGAGCTGGCCCTCCTTTGGGAATACGACTGGAGCCCGTTCACGGACGAGGAAATCGACACCGAAAAGCTCGTGGACGATCCCACCGTCCTGGTGGTGGCGGGGACCAGTGACGTGGGGCGGAGCGGGCCGGTGGATCTCAGCTCACTCGCCGCGGCGCGCTGGATCATCCGGGCCGACGGGCACCCCGTGGCGGATGTGCTGACCAGAAGCTGCCACGCGGCAGGGTTCGCGCCCGACATCTCCTATGACGCCCACGACTATCAGGAAGCACAGGCAATGGTCGCGGCAGGACTCGGTGTCGCCCTGGCCCCCCGGCTGTCGCTGACAAACCTGCGCGACGACGTCCGGCTGGTCCCGCTCGATCCGCGGATTCCCGTGCCGGTCCGCCGGATCCTGCTCGGACAGCTCAAGGGAAGGAAGCCGACGCCGGCCATGCTCGGCTTCCAGGAAACGCTGCGGGGCGCCGCCAGGGCGATGCCCCAGACCTTCGGCCGGCCGGGCCAGCTCGGCTCGGTCAACATCTGACCTGGCGCTATTGGCCTTCCCGCGCGGTGGAGGACGAACTCCGCATGATCAGGCCGGCGGAGGAAGAGCCCGGCATATGAGGCTGGGTCCGCCGGCCGGACTCATTCAGGTGACTGGCGTTTGATGGAAGCTGAAATTCGTTCCTCCATCGCCCGGACCCCGCCCACCGCCGCTGGACCCATCTGCTGCCTTGCGCGGTTCACCGCGTCGCGGACTTCGCGGCGCACCACGCGTTCATTCTGGCTCGACGACTTTTCCCTGGTTTCTCTTGCTAGATCGAGCAAAGCCTGCGGGGCGTAGTGATTGACGCTCATGTCCGTGAGCAGGGGCAACTGCACTCTCAGGTCCTGCTCGATGGCCGTGCGAAGGGGGCCCAAGCGCAGCAATTGCGTGAGAAAATCCGGGCTCAGGACGGGCGAAGGAGGCGCAAGAGGGCCAAGGCGCTCCCGGAGGTGGTCCTTCATTTTCATTGCTGTTCCATCGAACGTCAGCCACCAGGCCAGATAGCCCATGGGGGATGGGCCAATGGTCCGCCGGTACTCGATGACGCCGACAGAGTTTTCGACGTCGTGGGCAACCAGACGGGACCGCGTTCCCGGGTCGGCTCCGTAGTCACCCCTTTGACGCCTTCTCTCGTGGGTCTGATTCCACAGTTCCTGAACCGCGCCCCGGAGTTCGATCGATGCGGCGTCGGAGTACTCCAGGAGATTCCGGGTCTGGATGGAGAATTCGGCTGCGAGGTAGTCGCTGACGTCCTGCAACGGCTGTTCGCGTCCACAGATGTCCCGTTGCCAGTCCAGGAATTCATTCTCCGGACGGCCCGAGAGCACGAAGGCCGAGTAGAGGAAAGGGACTCTCCCGGCCCAAGTCGACGTTCTGTTGTGACCGTAAGCGACGGCCAGGTTTAGGTGCCTCTCAACTTCTTCTACGACCCCTTCCGTTACGAACAGCAGCAACCCGGCGTCGACCGCTGCCCGTATCAGGATCGTGAAGTGGCGCTCTTCAGGATCATCTATCAGGCTCTCCCCGATAAGCGGCAGGATCGCGGTGGTGTCCATCCAGATGTCGCCTTCACTGAAGACGTTGAGCATGACTTTCTGGACATCCGGGGTTTGTTTCAGGAACGCGAAAAGCGTGTATGCGTCAGCGAGCCGCCGAAGATGGGACTGTGTTTGAGGCGAAGGCTGCTCCAGGACATGCGCTATGGCAGCGGCCGCGGCATCAGAACCGAGCCCCTTGATGCCTCCATCCGCCGTGATCTTGTCCGCGATGGCGACAGGGCTGAGCTGGAACGGCTCTCCTGTTTCCACGGCTTCGGCAAAAGACTCACCCCGTTCCAGGAGTGTTTCGTCCAACGCCGTTCGCAGCTCCCGGGAAATCTCCGTCAACTGCGCCTCGCTCAGTTCCTGAGGTACTTCGAGGGCTCGTACCGCCACAACGAGCTCTGCATCCAGAGCAGCTTCGTCAAGAAGGAATCTGGCCGTCTGATCATTGATCCTCTTAGCCTCCTCAAAACTGAGGTGGTAGGTATCCTCAGGCCCGGAAACTGATTTGTGCTGCTTAACCGGCCCCTTCCGGGACAGGCGGTTCAACGCGCTCAGGGTCAGGGCATCGATTTGCCCTCGCTTCCCCACGGGCATACGGAGGGCGACGCCGTCCTGGATTTCGCTCAGGCTGAGCCTATTGTCTCTGCTCGAATCGTGAAGCGCCGCCAACACTAATGAATCGAAGCAGCTCTTGGTAAGACTCTCATCGGTCGCCTGATCTTCGTCGTCGAGCGCCAGGTGCAGCACGGCGACCTTGCTTTCGTCCGCTGTCAAGGTCGATATTCTGTCGATGACCCCTCGCTTGGACAAAAGCGGATCAACAAATCTCTTAGCCAGCTCTTCACTTGCCACTCGCCGTTGGGGATAGGACACCTCACGGTCCACAAACCACGACCGGTCCCGGATATCTACGGTTATGTTCCGGTCACGTCGGGACTCTTCCCTGAGTTCATCGGCGGCCGGACCAATCACCTGGTTGGTCAGGTAGATCATGGTGCTGACCGAAGGGAAATTCTTCTTGAGGGTGCCCAGCGTGCTCGTAATTTTCGTCTTCCAGCTCGGTGTGACCGAATATTGAAATGCGACTTTTGGCACGCCGTCAATCGTGAAGATTTCGGCGTCCCTTCCCTTGTCTCCGTTCGGCGCCGCCATCGTGCGCAGGGCCGGATATTCGACGGCTAAAAACTCCGACGCGAACTTCTCGAATATCTCCCAGTCTCCGGGGCGAATGCGTTCTAATGCGAGGGACAATCGCGGGTTCGGCATGACCGCATCATAACCACCACTGTCCTTTCTTGAACATCGCTGCGGGGGATCTGTGATCGACTCGTGTTTGGGGGAGCGGCGACCGGGTCGCAGTTTCGAGGCGCTCTGCCACCCGCCGGCCAGGAACAACAATTAATACTTATGCAAGCGCCTGCAAATCGATAATGAACGCTTCTACCCGCAGCTCGAACGTGGCGGATTTGGTGAAACTTCCACGCCGAATCAGCTGCAGACAGCCGCCGTTGACTTTCGCGTCTCCTGCGAGGACGATGACGAGTTAAGTCGATGATTGGGGGATAAATCAGACTCTGACCTGCCGAAATATGCATGTGTGCCGATAATTCCCGCGCTTGATGCTGCAGGGAGACGTCGCCGATCGTGAAGCTCACGCTTCCGCACTTTTTGCAGACTCCGAAGCTTGGGGATCAACGGAGAGAAAATGAGTAAGACTTCTTTTAGGCCGGCCGCAGACGCGCCCGGTGTATTTACAGTTGCATTTGTAAAATCCCGCAGGGGAGATTCAACTCGTGCGATGAAGCACGGTCGAGAAGCACTAATAACAGCCGACGGAAAAACACCAGCTCTAGTGGCTTCAACGCCGGCGAACCCGGGGTTGGACGTCATTGCGTTCAGATCGTCGAGTATATGGGACGCGGCCAAAGACCTCGCCGGTCGCATTGGGACGAAATCAACGAATTTCTGACTGATGAGGGCGGTGGCGGCGGTGCTTGCACGATAGTGGGCCCGGACCAGGCCGAAATCGTCACAGTGGCCCCGGCGCCGGCACTGTTCAGACCGAGATTCTAAACAATCCGCTGCGGTTGCGTTTGGACCCAGGGAAAGGGACCAAGTGCAGGCCACTGGCGGCGGCCTGCACTTGGCCAAACGGGGACGACCAAGGCGCCAGCCTCGACGACGCCATCCTCGCCTCCCGCGGCAGCAGGTCGGCGCTGCAGGGACATGCCCTCCGGCCATACCGCCCGGGCAGGTTCTGCGGGCCGGTCGGGACGATCGGCCTTGACTGCCTGTCGGGCCCCGGGGCCATAATCGGGCGGGGCGCCAGAGCGGTGCCGCAGAGAAAAGCCGACGGATGGCGCCGCCGGGGCAGAGGAGTCCTCGAATGACCAAGTACCTGATCTCGTTCCCCGGTGAGGCCATGGTGTTCCCCGCGGAAGACCTCGCGGCGGTGGCCGCAGCCGCGCACGCCGTCATCGACGAGGCCAAGGCAGCAGGCGTGTACGTCTTCGGCGGCGGGATCGATGAGGACGTGGCCCCGGTGCTCGTGGCCGGTGACGGCACCGTCACCGAGGGCACGCACCCGGGCCACAAGGTGCCCAACGGCGGCTACACCGTTCTCGAGCTGCCCTCGCGGGAAGCTGCAGTTGAGTGGGCAGCGAAGATCGCCGTTGCCTGCCGCTGCGCGCAAGAGGTCAGGCGGTTTCAGTACGACCCGGCCAGCTGACCAGGGCAACCACGGCCATGGAGCCCATGGATTGCCTGGTCATCTACGTCCCCAGCAAAGCTGCACACGCTGTCCGGCAGGCCATAGGCGACGCCGGGGCGGGCAGGCTGGGCAACTACTCGCACTGCTCGTTCAGCGTCGAAGGCACCGGGCGCTTCACGCCGCTGCCGGGCGCGAACCCGACCATCGGCGCCGTCGGTTCCCCCGAGGAAGTCCCGGAAACCCGGATCGAGGCCATTTACCCGCGCTCCCGGCGCGACGCCGTCGTCACCGCCGCACTGTCCGCGCACCCGTACGAGACACCGGCGTTCATGACCTTCCCTGTCGACGCCGGGGCATGACCGGTAGCCAGGAGAGCGACGGCGGGCAGAACGACCGCTCCGCCGCGGATCATCGGGGCTACGAGCCGTTCATACTCCCTGCGCATGAGGGACTGGGTCGCCGGCGTCTGGCTGGTCACGATCTTGCCGATCCCGCCCACGCCGCCTGCCGGTCCGGCCCACAGGTCGTCGGCGTCGATGCGGAACTCCCAGGTGAGGGTGGTTGCCTCGACGCCGGTCAAGCCCGCCCCGGCCAGCAGCTCCGCGAGCCCACGCTCCGTGCGGTCGAAATCCATCTCGGCCGACAAATGCTGAGGCGGCAGTGTCAGGGCGCCGCTGGCACTGACGACTTCTGCCCACAGGGCATTAATGGCTGATAGCGCCGACGGCCAGACGGTCACGCCAACAACCCCGCCGGGCGCGCAAACCCGCATGAGATCAGCGACCGCAGCCCGAGGATCGCCCACATGGTTCACGACGAAATTGGCGACCACAACGTCAAAGGTATCCGGCTCAAAAGGAAGGGTCGGGACGGCCCCAACGCACACCTCCGCGTCGGGTGCTCCTGAGCGGGCCAGCGAGAGCATCTCGGCGTCGGGGTCGACGGCAGTCACGCGCGCGCCACGGCCGGTCGCGAGGGCAGCGAGCGTTCCGGCGCCACATCCCACATCCGCCAGGTGTTTTCCTGCCAGCAGGCCTACGCCGTCTTCGACCGCGGCCAGCAGCGGTGCGATGGCTCCGGCGCACAAGTGCGCAAAGCTCTGGGCATACGCCGGGCCTGTGCCCGTCCAGTTGTTTGTGCCCCGTACATCTGAACTAGCAGGCATTAATCCATCCTTGCGTTGCTGTGTCGGATTGCCTTGGCAGTCCAAGGGTAGGTCCCGTGGAAGCCCCGAAGACTAGCGGCTGCTCACCTGACCAAACCGCTTCGCGATGGGTGCCAGCACCAGCGGGCGGGCGGCGTACCACCCGGCTGCCGTGACGGCGATGGCGGCCGCGAAGAGCCAGAACCCGGCCCAGTTCACTGCGTCGGTGCCGCCGTACATGTGGTTCAGGTTGCGCAGCGCACCGGTCGCGAACACCAGGAACACGTGGATCAGAATGAACAGCACGAAGAACAGCATGGTCGGGAAGTGAACCGCGCGCGCCGCCTCCACCGGGTAAACCTTGTTCAGCGTCTTCGCGTCCTTCGGCCAGAACTCGCTCATGCGCGCACCCGTGATCGCCGCGAGCGGGGCCGCGATGAACACCACGAGGAAGTACATGAGCTGCTGCAGGCTGTTGTAGTTCACCCAGCCGTTCTCCACCGGCCAGTCGAGGGTCATGTACTGCAGGAGCGCGGAGAGCGCATTCGGGAACACCTCCCAGCTGGTAGGCACAATCCGCATCCAGTGCCCCGAGGCGAACAGCAGGACCACAAAGATGAGACCGTTCACCAGCCACAAGACGTCGAGCGACTGGTGCAGCCACAGGTTGATGCTGATCTTCTTGCCGCCGCGCTTCGGCGTCCAGAACGCCGGCGGCTTCTGCTGCGTGCGCACCTGGTAGCCGGAGCGGATGATGAGCACCATCAGGAAGAGGTTCAGGAAGTGTGTCCACTGCGCCCACCACGGGAAGCCCGGCTCGGCGGCCTCGGGCAGGTGGTACTCGCCGGGGTACCGCTCGAGGAACTCCGGCACGCCCGGCAACGTGGTCACACCGCGGGCGGCGAGGACCAGGATCGCCGCGGCGGCCACGGCGCCGACGGCGAGGAGCACCACGCGCTTGATCCACTGGCCCAGGGTGCGCGAACCGTAAAGTTTGGCCTCGGCCTTCGGCCTCGCGGGCTTTTCCGCGGCGGCAGGCTGTGCCGCCGGTGCCGGGGCGGCAGGCTGTGCCGCCGGCGCTGGAGAGGCAGACTGTGCCGCCGGTGCCGGGGCGGTTACGACGGCGGCGGGTGCACTTGCGGGCGCCGGCGGCTCCGCCTCGGCAACCGTCTCCACGACGGCGGCAGCTGGGGCCTGTGTCTCGACGAGGGGTTCGGGAGGTGCCTGCCCGGCAGGGGCGGCGGCAGCCGCAGGAGCGACAGCGGCCACGGGAGCGAGTCCAGCCGGCGGCCACGGTTCACCACCGGGAACGCGGGGGAGCCCGCGACGCAGCGGCATGGTTCCCGTCGTCGGGGCGGCGGGTACGGTGGCGGGAGCAGCTAAAGGCGGTGGCGACGTCGTCACTTCCGGCACTACTTGCGCAGCAGCGTCAGCGGTCCGCGTCGGGGTCGGCGTGGCGTCAGCTGTCGTCGGCGTCGTGTCTGCGGCGGGGGACGCGGACAGGGCCGCCACTGCTGCCGGGGCCGCGCCCGCGGGCGGCCAGGGCTCGCCGCCTGGCACGCGTGGCAGGCCGCGGCGAAGCTGCCGCGCCCCCGCAGCGCCCGCGTTTACGGCAGCGACCGGTGCGGAGACCGCCGTTGTACCCGATGCCGTTTCCTGGGCAGCGGCGGGAGTGGCGGGAACATCAGGAACAGGCGCGGCGGCCGCAGGAGCGGCGGGGACCGGTGCAGCCGCGGAAACAGACTCTTCCGGAGCTTCCGCCGGAACAATGCGTGCGGGCGCCTCGCCGGCAGGAGGCCAGGGGTCGCCGCCTTCGACGCGAGGCAGGCCCCGACGGATGGACCGAGACAGAGTTGCCATGGCTACTTCTTCCGGGCCTCAAGGGCACTGATCAGCTGGGGGACAACCTGGAAGACGTCGCCCACCACACCGAAGTCGGCGATCTCGAAGATCGGCGCGTCCCCGTCCTTGTTGATGGCGACGATGGTCTTGGCGGTCTGCATGCCGGCCCGGTGCTGGATCGCGCCGGAAATGCCCAGCGCGATGTACAACTGCGATGACACGGAAACCCCGGTCTGGCCGACCTGTGCCGACTGCGGGATGAAGCCGGCATCCACGGCGGCACGCGAGGCGCCGACGGCAGCACCGAGGGTGTCGGCGAGCTGCCCCACGAGGGCGAACTGTTCCTCCGACCCGAGACCGCGGCCGCCCGCGACAACCTTCGCAGCGCCGCGCAGCTCCGGCCGTGAGGTGGCGGCTACTACCTCCTCGAAGGAATCGATGCGCGCGGCGGTCTTCCCGGAGGGCGTCACCGACAGGGTCTCCGATGCTTCCGGCTGAGCCGTGGCGCGTGCCTCGATGGAGCCCTGGCGGACCGTAATGACCGGAGCCCCGAACGTGGCCGTTGACGTCACGTTGTAGGCGCCGCCGTAGACCGAGTGGTGGGCCACGACGCCTTCGTCGTCACGCGACACACCGATCGCGTCGACGGAAACCGCCGCCCGCGAACGGGCAGCGTAACGGCCGGCAAGGTCGCGGCCGTTCAGGGAGTGCGAAATCAGGATCGCGTCCGGCTGCACCTGCTCCGCGGCGGCGGCCAGTGCGTCAACGCCCGGCACTCCAAGCGCGGACGGATCCGGCGTCTCGGCGATGAGTACGCGCGTGGCACCAAGGGCCGCGGCCTCCGCGGCGGCGGTGCTCCCGGTGCCGGGTGCGGCAAGTACCAGTGCCACCGGTGTGCCAGCGGAGGCGGCAGCGCCGAGGAGTCCGGCAGCAGACTTCTCGAGTTCACCGGAAGGCTGGGCTTCCACGACGACGAGGATTGCGTCACGAGGGAATTCAGTCATGTCCGTTGTTCCTTACGCCAGTCGGTTTTCGATAAGGAAGTCAGCGAGCTTCTCGCCGGCATCACCCTCGTCAATGATCTTTACGCCCGCCTCGCGCGGCGGCTTCTCTGCGACGGTCAGCATGATCGAGCGCGCCGCGTCGGGGTTGTCGGCCGTGACCCCGAGGTCCGCGAGGGTCAGCACCTCAACCGGCTTCTTTTTCGCGGCCATGATGCCTTTGAAGTTCGGGAAGCGCGGCCCGGGAAGCGCCTCGGTAATGGAAATTACTGCGGGCAGGTCCGCTGAGACCTGCTGCACGCCGGAGTCGACGGGCCGGGTGCCGGACACCGCGCCGCCGCTGATTTCCACGGAGTTGAGGCCGGAAGCCAGCGGCACGTCAAGCAGTTCGGCGAGCATCGCGGGAATCAGGCCGCCGGATCCGTCGGTGGAGACGTTGCCGGTGATCACCAGGTCAAAATCGCTGCGACGGATGGCGGCTGCGAGGGTTTCGGCAGTGAGCCCGAGATCCGCACCCCGGAGGGCCTCGTCGGAGATGTGGGTGGCGCTGCCCGCGCCCATCGCGAGCCCCTTACGGATAGTTGCCGTGGCACCCTCGGGAGCGAGGGAGAGGACCGCGACGTCGGTGCCTTCGTTGGCGTCGGCGTACGTGAGCGCCAGTTCCAGGGCCCGCTCACCGATCTCGTCAATGACTGTCTCGCTGGCTTCCCGGTCGGCGAGGCCTGTTTCCAGGTTCAGTTTTCGGTCCCCGTACGTGTCGGGGACTTCCTTTACTAGGACGACAATCTTCATCGATAACTCTTCCTGTGGCGGGCATGCCTCCACGGGGAGACACGTCGGATCTCCATAGAGTCTACGAAAGTGTGGCTCCCGCTGCGCCGGCGGGGCCCGTGTCGCGAGTTGGAGTGCCCGGCCCGGGCTGCACGAAGACCTCTCGCCAACCCCGGCGTCCGGACCGGGAGGGGCCTGTTTCGACGGCGCCGGGCGCCGTAGGCTATGGGCATCCATCACAGCGAGGAGGCACTCATGCGCACGGCAAATCCCACAGTGCAGGCCGATCAGGTCCGGCATCTTTCCGAAAATCTTTTGTCTCAGCTCACGAAGGGGCGGGAGTGGGCAACTCCCGGGGTCGAGGCGGCATTGCAAAAAGCGATCGCGGGACTCGATGACGGGATTGAATCTGCGTCCCCGAGGATCCAGGCCGGCCTACGGCGGCTCGCTGACGAGCTCGCCGGCGGAGTGGAAACTTTGGCTCCCCGTGTTCACGAGGGTCTGATGCGGGTGGCTCCTAAAGTTGCCCCGGTATCCGCCCGTGCGAAATCGAGGCGGACAGCGTCCGGGAAAGCCTGGTTCATTGCCGGGGCGGTAGCCGTTGCGGTGACCGTGGGACTCGCGGCCCGGAACTTTTTCCGGCATGCCGAAGAGGGGCCGAGGCCGCCCGTGAACGTCCGGCCAACCAGCGGCGCGAACCCCGACGCGGACGCCGGCCCCGCAGGGGCCCGGGACTGAGGCAATTCCGGGCCGGAATGCGGGCAGCCGGCGTTAGTCCAGGGGCAGCGTTACCGTCACACACGTTCCTGCGGCGGACGAATTGATGATCACTTCTCCGCCCGCAAGGCCTACGGCCATGCGCATGAGCCGCAGTCCCATCCCGGTGTGCCGGCCGACCATTGCTGCCGGCACGTCGAAACCACCGCCGTCGTCGGTCACTTTGAGCTGTACGCCGTGGCTCATGCCATGGGTGACGCAACCGAGCCGGACCGTCACAGCTGACGCCTGCGCGAATTTGTAGACATTGCTGAGGAGCTCCTGCGCCACCCGGTACAGAAGAGTTGCCGTGTTCCGGTCCACTTCCATCCCGTGGTGCGGAGGCTCCAGCTGCACCGCGGTGCCGCGGTTGCGGAGGGGGAGGGCCAGGCGGTCGATTGCGCCTGTGAGCCCAAGGGCATGAAAATCGACCGGGTGAGTATCGGTGAGGACGCCACGTACGGCGACGACTTCATCGCTGAGTAGTGATTTCATGTTCATACTGTGCGCTTGTGACGTTGTATTTTCCTGTGACGCGCCGAGGGCAGCGGCGGGAGTTCCCGCCGTCGTCCGCTTGAACGCCCAAGTCAAGATTCGACGTCGGCCGCGGCAATAGCTTTGTCCGTGAGGATGGGCATCATCCCGAGCAGCGCAAGAGTCAGGACTCCCATCATGCCGAACATGGCCTGCAGGCCCAGCCACTGGGCCAAGAGGCCGCCCGCCGCCGCCCCGAGCGGCATGGTGCCCCAGGCCAGCAGGCGGTACGCGCTGTTGACCCTGCCCAGCAGGCGGTTGGGGGCAATACGCTGCCGCAGGGATACGGTGATGACGTTCCACAGCACGATCAGCACCCCGCCCACAAAGAACAGCGGGCCAAGAACGTAGGGGTTGTCCGTCACGGCCGGCGCACCCACGAACAGCGCGCCACCGAAGATCGTGAGGGCCAGGGACCTGGACCGGCCCAGCTTTGCCTCCACCCGTTCGGCGAGGAACGACCCGACGAAGGCGCCGAGGGCGGAGGTCGTCAAGAGCACACCGAACCCCACTTCGGACAGTTTCATCGCCGAGGCCGGGCCCACGGCGAACAGCACAAAGACCGCGAATGCCGCGTTGGAGGCGAAGTTGAACACGCCGGTCATCACCGCGAGCGTGCGGAGGATCTTTTGGTTCCAGAGGAACCGCAAACCCTCGCCAATGTCGAAGCGCAGGGTGGTCTTCACCTCCCGCTCTGTCCGAAAAGCCCCCGGGACAAGGAGCAGGGCCCCGACGGCCGCAAGCCACAGTGCCGCCGGCGCCGCAAAGCCCGCGACCACGCCGATGGCCACCAGCAGCCCGCCCAGCGGGGGGCCAACGAACTGGTTCGCGGTGAGCTCGACGGCGTAGAGCCGGCCGTTGGCGCGCGACAGCTGGTCCCGGTGGACCATCTGGGGCAGGATCGACTGGGCGGAGGTGTCGTAGAGCGTTTCAGCCACACCCACCATCAATGCGACAACGTACAGGGCCCAGATGGAGCCCAAATCCAGCAGAATGCCGGCCACCAGCAGGGCGGGCAACAGCGCGCGGCCTAGGTTGGCCCACAGCATCAGCTTGCGCCGGTCCAGCCGGTCGGCCAGCGCCCCGGCGGTGAGCGCGAAGAGGAGCCAGGGAAGCGTCGCCGCGACACTCAGTCCGGCGATCAGCGTGGGTGACTGCGTGAACTGAATGGCCAGCAGCGGCAGCGCGATCTTGAAGACGCCGTCCGCGAGGTTGGACAGCCCGGATGAGGTCCAGAGTTTCCAGTAGGACGCACCCAGCGGCGCACCACTCTGTTCTTTCACCTGCGGAGCGGAACTAGTCATGGGTGAACCATTCCCTATCGATTGAGAAAATTCAAGGGGGTTGAATTAAGTACATCGGATCGTAGGATGGATGCATGACGGACGCGGAGCCGACGGGCGCGAACGAGAAGAAACCCGCCGCCAGCGCCCGGGAAATCAAAGCGCTGGCCCATCCGCTGCGCCTGAGGATCCTGCGCCTGTGCGGGCTCCACGAACTGACCAACAAACAACTCGCCGACCGGCTGGGCCAGGACCCGGGTACGGTGCTGTACCACGTGCGGCAGTTGCTCTCGGCCGGATTCCTTGAAGCCGCCGACGTCCGTGCCGGAGAAAGCGGCGCGCTGGAGAAGCCGTACCGTTCCACGGGGCGGTCCTGGAATCTGGACGCGGCACTGCGCGACGCTGGTCCCGGCGGCCCATTGGCGCCGATCGAGGCGTTCCGGGAGGAGCTCTCGGAAGCGGGACCGGACGCGCTCACCAGCCTCTCCCGCTTCGTCCTGCATCTCTCCGAACAGGACACCGAGGACCTCGTCGGGCGGATCGGCGCGGTGCTGGACGAATACACCGGCAGTGACCGGCAGCGGGCGGGCCGGCCAGCCTATGGCGGGATCTTTGTCCTTCACCGGTCGCCAGACTAGGGCTTCACAGAACCTGGATCAGTGTCAGGCCGCCGGCCAGTGCGACCCACGCTAGGTACGCCAGCATGTTGAAGCGATTGGGCCAGCCGACACGCACGTCAGGCTTCCCGACCGCGTCGGGCTGGCCGAACCGGACTGCAGCACCCAGGAACCAGGCCAGTCCCGCCCACGGGATGATCGCCGCCCACGCGAGAATTTGCCCGGCCGGCGAATACGTAGCTGCGCTAATTCCCGCACAGGTCGCGGCAACGGGAAATCCCAGGATAAAGAGCGAGCCGAGACCGGCGTGGACCTTGCTGCGGCCCGTGATCTCCGCACGCGGCGTCGTAACCGGGTCGGTGTCGACGAAGGCCGCCCCGATCGGCCCAAGCGCAACCACGGGAAGCCCGACAGCCAGCACGCCAGCAGGCTGCCACAAAGCGACACCGCATGCCGCGACGCCGGTTCCGCCGAGGATGAAGGCAATCCGCATGATCACGCCGTACCTTCCCAGCGAATATTCGCTGAGCATCCGCCAGGACGGGTCGAATTCCGGTTCGAGTTTGTGAAGCGCCATCACCAGGAGGATGGCAACCGCGACGGCACCCAGCGAGTAGCAGGCGGCAGACGCCGCCAGGGGGTGCGATAACGCCGTCATGCCTTGATTATCAGCCCCCGACGCCGGGAATTGCGCGGGTCCGGCTAGGGCCGGCTCGGGGCCCCGGAGGCGGGCCCGCGGGACCGGCTGGTCGTCACGAATGCCTGCGCGGAAACGAGTGACACCACAAAGTCTTGACGTGACACCACTATGGTGTCACTATGGTGGCATGGAACTCGGACAGTATGTCAGCGACCTGCAACGCCAGCTAGTGGATGCCGCGGAGAACGGCTCGGACGATACCCGCGCCGCCGCCGAACGGCTCGCCGCAGGACTGGACGCCGCCACGCGGCTTGTACTGCTCGACGTCCTGTCGGCCGCAGCCGGCGAGATCACCCGGGACCTCGCGCCCGGCTCGGTGGACCTGCGGCTGCGCGGACGCGACGTCGAGTTCGTCGTCACCCAGCCGAACACGGATCCTGACAACGACGATCGCCCCGCCGCACCCCTCGACCTCGACGACGCGAGCACCTCCCGCACCACCCTCCGCCTGCCCGACGCCCTCAAGGCGCGGGTGGACGAGGCTGCCGCGGCAGACGGACTGTCCGTCAACACCTGGCTGGTCCGTGCCGTGGCCACCGCCCTCCAGCCCAAGCAGCGACGATCCGCGCAGCGCACGCTGCGCACCGGCGACAACTTCGCGGGCTGGGCACGCTAACCCGCCACCCCAACCGCAACCACCTATCCACCAGCCACGCGAACCCCGCGGGGCCGGACAAACACACCCACAGAAAGGCAGACTTCGGCATGCCCACTTTCAACACCCCCGCCCCCGTCGACCTCGCCATCAACCTGCAAGTCGGCGCGATCGACGTCTTCGCCGGTGACCGCGCCGACACCGTCGTGACCGTCTCGCCCACCAACCCCGCGAAGGCGGTGGACCGCCGGGGCGCGGAGGAGACCACGGTCGACTTCGACGGCCAGCGGGTCACCGTCAAGGGCCCCCGGCCCCGGATCAGCTGGATCGGCCCCACCGAGTCGGTCGACGTCAAGATCGAACTGCCGGCGGGGTCGCGGTTTACCGCCGAGATCGCGGTGGGCGGCGTCCGCACCGTCGGACGCCTCGGCGCGACCCGCATCAAAAGCTCACTGGGCCGCGTGGATCTCGACACCACCGGCGACCTGTGGCTGCGCGCCTCGCACGGCAACGCAACCGTGGGTACGGCCGAAGGCGGCATCGAGATCACGGCCGACCACGGTCAGATCCGGATCGGCGCGGTCACCGGCGACGCGCTCCTCAAGGCATCACACGGCAGCATCCTGGTCGGGGAGTCCGGCGGCGACGTCGACGCGAAGCTTTCTTACGGCGACCTCGAGATCACGAAGGCACTCGCCTCCGTTGCGGCAAAGACCGCCTACGGCAGCATCCACCTGGGCGAGGTCTCCAGCGGTTCCATCCAGGTGGAGAGCGGCTTCGGCCAGGTCACCATCGGCGTCCGGCCCGGCGTCCCCGCCTGGCTCGACCTGTCCTCGAAGGACGGGCACGTGCGCAACGAACTCGGCGGCGACCACGCACCCGGCGCGTCGGAACAGGCCGTCGCCGTGCGTGCCCGCACCCGGGCCAGCGACATCAGCATCCAACGCGCCCGGTGACCCCGGGCAACCAGCAGAGGGGAACGAATCACATGAACATGCCAGCGATCCAAGTCCGCGGGCTGCGCAAGTCCTACGGCCAGAAAGTCGTGCTCGACGACGTCCACCTCGCCGTGGGCGCCGGCACTGTCACCGCGCTGCTTGGCCCCAACGGCGCCGGCAAGACGACCGCCGTGCACATCCTGTCCACGCTTGTCCGGCCCGACGGCGGCACAGCGGTCGTGAACGGCTGCGACGTCGTCCGCGATCCGGGCGGCGTGCGCGCAGCGATCGGCCTGACGGGCCAGTTCTCCGCGGTGGACAACCTGCTCACCGGCGAGGAGAACCTCCTGCTGATGGCCCGGCTGCGCCACCTCGGGACGAAGCGCTCAAAGACGCGGGTGGCCGAGCTGCTGGAGCAGTTCGACCTCATCGACGCCGCCCGCAAGCCGCTCGCCACCTACTCGGGCGGGATGCGGCGCCGCCTCGACCTCGCGATGACCCTCGTCTCGGCGCCCAGCGTCATTTTCCTCGACGAGCCCACCACGGGCCTGGACCCGCGCAGCCGGCACACCATGTGGGACATCGTGCGGAGCCTCGTCGCGGACGGCACCACCGTGCTGCTCACCACCCAGTACCTCGACGAAGCGGACGAACTCGCGGACCGCATCGCGGTGCTCGACGGCGGCCGCATCGTCGCCGAGGGGACGCCGGACGAGCTCAAGCGCCTGGTGCCCGGAGGCCACGTCCGGCTCCGGTTCGCGGATGCCGCGGCGCTCGACGCCGCCTCCCGCCTGCTTGAGGAGTCAGCCCGCGACGACGCCGGACTCTCACTCACCGTGCCGAGCGACGGCGGGGTGGGCGCGCTGCGCACCGTCCTGGACCGCCTGGACACGGCCGACCTTGAGGTGGACGACCTCAGCATCCACACCCCGGACCTCGATGACGTGTTCTTCGCGCTCACCGGCCGGGCAGACACGAAGGGAACCGCGTCATGACCACCATCACCACCCAACGCAAGACGACCCCTGGCACCGGCCGACCATCCCACGTCATCGCCGACGCCGTCACGATGCTCAGCCGCAACCTGCTGCACATGGTCCGCTACCCGGGCCTGTCGGTGTTCACCATCTTGGGCCCGGTGGTGCTCCTGCTGTTCTTCGTGTTCGTGTTCGGCGGCACCCTCGGGGCCGGCCTGCCAGGTGCGGATCCGGCCGGCGGGCGGGAGGCGTACGTCGCTTACGTGATGCCGGGCATCCTGCTGCTGACCATCGCCGGCAGCGCCGGAGGCACCGCGACGACGGTATCGATGGACATGGCCGAGGGGATCACGGCGCGGTTCCGCACCATGGCGATCTCGCGGGCGGCGGTGCTCGCCGGGCATGTGCTCGGCAACACCATCCAGGCGATGATCGCCGTCGTGCTGGTCCTCGGCGTCGGTCTGCTGATCGGCTTCCGCCCGACCGCCGGACCGGTCGAGTGGATCACCGCCGCCGGTCTGCTGGTGTTCATCGCGTTCGCCATCAGCTGGCTCGGGGTTGCCATGGGCATGCAGGCGAGGTCGGTCGAGACCGCGAGCAATCTGCCCCTCCTGCTGACCTTCCTGCCCTTCCTCAGCAGCGGGTTCGTGCCCACCGGGTCGATGCCGGAGTGGATGCAGTGGTTCGCGCAGTACCAGCCGTTCACGCCGTTCATTGAGGCCATCCGCGGGCTGCTGCTCGGCACCCCGCTCGGCTGGAGCCCTGTGCTCGCGATCGGATGGTGCGTGGTGATTGCGGCCGCCGGGTACGCCTGGTCGATGGCGCTCTACGAGCGGAAGTCGGTGCGCTGAGTACGTTGCCATAGGCTGTCTACAGTGACGGGCCGGTGGCTCGGCACATGAATGACCGGAAGGATGCCATGTCCCAGACGACAGTCGCCGAGCTGATGGCCGAGCTGGCCGCCCTCGAGGACCCGAAGGTGCGTGCGGTCAACGAGAGGCACGGCGATGACCACGGCGTGAATCTCTCCAAGCTGCGCGCCATCGCCAAACGCCTGAAGACGCAGCAGGACCTTGCCCGGGTGCTTTGGGCGACGGATGACACGCCCGCCCGGCTCCTCGCGCTGCTCATCTGCCGGCCCAAGGAGTTCGAACGCGGCGAGCTGGACGCCATGCTGCGCCAGTCGCGGGCGGCCAAGGTGCATGACTGGCTGGTGAACTATGTGGTCAAGAAGAGCCCGCACGCCGAGGAGCTGCGCACGGCCTGGACCGCGGATCCCGACGCGGTGGTGGCCAGCGCCGGCTGGGCACTGACCAGCGAACGAGTGGTGAAGAAGCCCCAGGGTCTGGACCTTCCGGGCCTGCTCGACACCATCGAGGCCCAGATGCAGGACGCACCGGATCGCCTGCAATGGGGGATGAACATGTGCCTGGCCCAGATCGGGATCCAGCACGCCGCGCACCGTGCCCGGGCGATCGACATCGGCGAGCGGCTCGAGGTTCTCAAGGACTACCCGACCCCGCCGAACTGTACGTCCCCGTTCGCGCCGGCCTGGATCAAAGAGATGGTGCGACGGCAGGGCGCCGCGAGCTGACCCAGGCCCGGCCAGGCAGCGGACGACGGCGGGAAGTCCCGCCGTCGTCCGCTGTCAATCGCGCGCGAGTGCTTCCTCGTCAGTAAGTTGTTGTTCCTCGGTCCGCACGCTTCTGAACTTCGAGCCAAGGAGCACCATGGAGGCCAGCAGAAGAAACGCGACGGAAACCCAGAGTGCGGTACCGGCGCCGGCCATGGTGGCTATGAGTCCGCCCAGCGGGGCGCCGATGACAATCATTCCGCGGTTCACGGAACGCATCGTGGCACTCATCCGGGCGATCAGGCGATCCGGGGTGACAGCTTGGCGAAATCCCATTTCCAGCGGTCCTTCGACGCCCATGGCCGCACCAAAGAGCAGCTGCCCTGCGCCGATGAGAGCGAAGGCGGCCCACATCTCCGCGGTCCACTGCAACGGGGAGCCATACGACTCTCCCGCGCCTGTGCCGCCGGCAATGACGGGCCCCAGGGCCACCAACGCGATCGCGACCGGCTGGGCCACCCGTGCCGTAACCATTGTCCGGCCCGTACCCCACCGGTGGCCCACTCGAGTGGAAACCGTCGTGCCGACGACAGCCCCAATCCCGGCACACCCCATGACCAGGCCCAGACCGACGGCGCCCATACCAAGATCGTTCAGGATCACGGCCGGCAGGACGGTTCCGAGGATGGACGAGCCGATAAACCAGATATGGGTGCTGCAAGCCAAGGGCGTCAGGTAAGGATGCCGGTAGACCCAGCGAAGGCCCTCCGCGACCTTCCGGTGAAGCCGTTGTGTGCTTGGGACCGGAGCCTGGGACGGCCGCTTGAGGGTGAGGAGGACCGCGGCGGAGAGGAAATACGAGAGGGCATCCAGCAGCAAGGCGAAGGGGGCTGTCACCAGTGCGACCAGGCCGCCGGCTACTGCACCTCCGGTGGTTTGTGCCACGGTATCGCTTTGCTGCAGCCGGGCATTGGCCTTGGTCAGGAGGGGTCTGGGGACCAGCTGCGGGAGGAAGCTCTGATGCGCGGCGTCACTTGTCAGTGCCAGTGTTCCAAAGGCAAAGATCAGCATTGCCAAGGCCGGAAGGGTGAGCAGGCCGGCCGCCGATGCCAGGGCCACGCCGGTCAGGATCAGGCCGCGGCCGAGGTCTCCGCCGATAAGTACTGTCCGGCGGGGAAGCCGGTCAATCCACACCCCCGCCACGAGACCGAAGAGTAGATACGGCGCCCACCTCGCAGCGTTGACCAGGCCCTGGTCAAGGGCTGTCCCGCTCATCGTCACCAGAATCAGGACGGAGAGGGCCACGGAAGTTATGTAGGTGCCAAAATCGGACACCGTCGAGGCCAGCCAGAACCGCACGAATGGCGGATAGCGGCGGAGCTTTTCCTCCATAACAACCGGGCTGTCGGCAGAGACTCCCACCTATCCCCCCATCGTCGTTGGCCTACAGCATACCGACGGCGATAGGCCCCTTCGGTGCGCTCTCTTCGCGCGGCGGGAGCGTCTCGCTGGGAGTGCCAAGGCTTAGACGGGTTCCTTGGCCGGCAGAAGGACGATCTTCCCGAACGGTCCGCCTTCGAGATGCCGGAGGGCGTCCTGCACCTGACCGGTGGAATAGGTGGAGTCGATCACGGGGACGACGCCGTGCTCTGCGATGAAGCGGGCCATCTCCTCGAACATCTCGCGGGAGCCGGTTTCAATGCCGTGGATCGTGACGTTCTTGGTGACGAACTCGTAGGTGTTGACCCGGGCGGCGGTCCCGGCGAGGAGGCCGATGAAGCTGATGGTTCCACCGATCCTGACCGCCCTGAGCGAGTGGTTGAGGTTCTCGCCGCCAATCGTCTCGATGACGTGGTCAACCCCTTCTCCTGACGTGAACGCCAGGACCTGGCCTGCGGGGTCCGGCGTGTCGGCGTAGTTGACGGTGTGGCGGGCGCCAAGTGCCAGGGCCCTCGCGAGCTTTTCATCGCTGCTGGACGTGATGATCGGGATTCCGCCGAGCGCGGCGGCGAACTGAAGCGCGAACAGGGCCACGCTGCCGGTGCCGTGGATCAGGACGGTCTCGCCCGGCTGGACGCGGCTTCGCCTCGCCACGGCGTGCCAGGCAGTGGTTGCCGCGACAGGCAGGGTGGCGGCATGGATGTCGCTGATTCCCGGCGGGATTTCCGCGGCCTGATCCTGGTGGACCGTGACGTACTCGGCCAGCATGCCGCGGTTGCACGGGCCGCCGGTCGGGTCCACGTAGGTCTCCCGGGTCAGCTGCCCGGTGTGCCACTTGGGCAGGAAGATCGGAGCGACGCGGCTGCCCACGCTGAACCGGGTGACGCCGTCGCCGGCTTCCACCACGGTGCCGGCAGCGTCGGAGAGCGGCACCACGGGCGCCGGGGGTTTCCAGCCGTCCCGCCCGTTGATCACCATCAGGTCCCGGTAGTTCAGGGAGAGCGCATTGATTCTGACCAGGATTTCCTCCGGGCCGGGGGCGGGCCGGGGCACCCGGGCGGCCGAGAGCTTGGCGATTCCGTCGCCGCGGGTGGTCCAGACGGTCATGAGTTCCACGGTGCCGGGTCCCTTCTGGTGTGTTCGCGGGGGAGTGGTTGCCAGCACGGTATCCGCCGGCAGGGTGCTGGCGATAGCCCCTGTTCCGGCTGCCCATAAGTACCGCCCCGGGGGTGGCCTTAGAATGTTCCGCGGTTCGGGGATTCGGTGGCGACCTGCACGATGACGTTGCCCCTTTTGACGCCGGTATCCACGTAGCGGTGGGCCTGCACTATTTCGGCAAGCGGGTAGGTCCGGTCGATGACGGCCTGGTAGCGGCCGTCTTCGGCGAGGCGGACGAGGGCGGCCAGGTCTTCCGCGGTGTAGTTGAGCTTGAGATCGCCGGCGGTGACGAGCTTTCCGCTCCGGCGGCTGTTGCCGGGTGCCTGCAGCATCCCCTTGAGGTCCGCGATGACCAGAAGCAGTGCACCGCCCGGGTTCAGGCTGGAAGCGACCCGGCTGAAGGGGGCATTGCCGACGCAGTCCATGATCACGTCGTAAGTCTGGCCCCCGGCGGTGAAGTCCTCAGCGGTGTAGTCGATCACACGGTCTGCGCCGAGGGAGGTCAGCAGCCCGCTTTTTCCGCCGCTGCAGACGGCGGCGACATGCGCGCCGCGGTGTTTGGCGAGCTGCACCGCAGCTGTGCCCACCGCGCCGGAGGCCCCGTTGATGAGGACGGTCCGGCCGGGTTCGACGGCGGCGCGCGCCAGGAACGCCTGGGCCGGAAGTCCGCCGAAAACAAGCGTGACGGCCTCCGCGAAGTTCATGCCGCGCGGTTTGGCGGTGATGGGCCCGTCCTGCCGGACTGTCACGTAGTCCGCATGTCCGCCGAACTTGGCCCCCAGCATGGCCACCACCTCGTCGCCGACCCGGAACTTGCTCACGCCCGGACCCGTGGCCTCGACAACGCCGGCAATGTCCATGCCCAGAATCCTGCGCCGCGGCCTGAAGGCGCCCAGCGCCAGGGCGGAGAGGACCTGCATGCCCGCCGGAACGGTGCGGCTGCGCGCCCGGCGGTCGGCTGCGCTGAGCGTGCTGGCGTGAACCCTGATGAGGACCTCGTCCCGACGCGGCGAGGGCTTGGGGACTTCCTCGACGCGGACCACCTCCGGGCCGCCAAAACGGCGGTAGGTTGCCGCCCTCATCGTGACGCCCGCATGACTGCCGGCGTCGCCTGCGCCGCGCGGAGCGTGGATACTGCCGGCCTGGACTGCGTTCACTTGAAGCTCCTACTCCTCAGGGTGTACGGCGTACACCTGTTGAATAAAGACTAGAGTGTACGGCGTACACCAGTCAAGGGTGGACACCGGGGATTGCTACTTCGTCGTGGCCCTGCTGACGGTCGCCGCCCGGGCGCCCGACACCATCGTGAATATGGTTCACGACAATGGCAACGGCACATACTCCGTTTCGTTTCACAGCATTCGCGAACGGCCTCGGAACGCCTGGGACCTCCAACACTGAAGGCAAGCTGGTGTCCGACCACTCCTACGCGCTGCTGGGCGTGAACTCCGCCAAGCAGACCGTCGTGGTGGGGAATCCGCAGGGCGGCCAATCCACATTGACGTTTGCGGCCTTCAAATCCACCAATATCAACCAGTACATCGCTATACCGGCCTACCGTTGATCTCAGGGTCCCGGACGCATGCGGATCCTGGACTGTCCCCCCTTTTGCTTACTTGCGCATGGCGGCCGGAGACGTTGCACCCTGGATGACCCAGCGGTTGCCGTCCGGGTCAGCGAAGTAGGCAAACTGCACCCCGCCCATGTCCTGGACCTCACTGATATCGGCGCCCCGGGCCAGGAGCTCGGCTCGGGTCGCACCGATGTCCGGCACGACGAGCTGCAGCCCTTCGAGGCTGCCCGGTGCCATGCTTGTCATTCCGGTTCCTATGACGACCGAAGCAGCCGAACCCGGCGGCGTCAGCTGCACCACCCGCATCCCGGGGATGTACTCAACATCGTGGTCGAGGACAAAGCCCAGCTTCTCGGTGTAGAACGACTTGGACCGGTCGACGTCGGCGACGGGTACCTGCACAACTTCAAGGCGCATCTCCATGCGCCTCACAGTACCGCTGCACGGCCGGGATTGCTGCTGGATGGGCCCGGTACTTCTTAAGCCATTCTTAAAGGCCGCACTGGAGAGTGGAAGCAGGCGCCGGACAGCGCCCCTGCCCCGATCCGTAGGACGCCATGCCTGGACCAGCCCCCGTTGACCGCACGACCGGACGGAACCCCGCCGCCACACCTCTGGCCGCCCGCCCGCAGTTCTGGGCTCTTCCGCAGGTCCGCCACTGGCTGCTGTGGGGCGCGCTGCTGTGCGCGGCCGTCCTCGCGCTCGGAGTGGCGGTGCAGCACGTGCCCGGCAGCAGCGCGGCCGAGCTCGTTGTCGACCAGGATCTCAGCCTGCACCACGCCGCATTGCTGACCGGCGTGGCAATGTTTCTGAACGTGGTGTTCGGCCCGGCGGCCGGCGTGGTCCTGGTGGCCGCCGTCGCGCTTTATCTCTGGGTGGTCCGCCGCTCCCCTGTGAAGGGCGTCGCATTCGGCCTCGTCGCCTGCTCCGGCTGGGTGGCCAGTGAGTTCTTCAAAATCGTCATCGCCCGCCAGCGGCCCAACCCCGCCCTGCTGTTCGATCCGCTTTCGCCCGAAACCGGCTCCAACAGCTTCCCCAGCGGTCACGTTTCCTTTGCGGTCGCGCTGGGATTTGCGCTGTACTTCCTGGCCCGCGGCACCCGTTGGGCCAAGGCCACTGCGGCTGCCGCCGTGGTGGTGGCCCTGGTGGTGGCATGGTCGCGGCTCTACATCGGGGTCCACTACCCCACCGATGTGACGGCCTCCTTCCTCGCGGCGAGTGCGGCAGTGCTGCTGCTCGGAGGCCTGTGGAACCGATTCGTTCCCCGCATCTTGGACCGCCTCCCGGCTGCGGCCTCGCCCCGAACAACCGGTTCAACCGGTTCCACCCGATCCACCCGATCTTAAGGACGTGACCATGCACGGCATTTACGCTTCAGCACTCGCCCCGGCATTAGCGGCCGGATCCCCGTCCCTCCTTGACCCCGCGGGCCTGCTCGAGGGCCTGGGCCCGGCGGCGCTCGGCGTCATTTCCCTGATGGTGTTTATCGAATCCGGCGTGCTGTTCCCCTTCCTGCCCGGGGATTCGCTGCTCTTCACCGCAGGCCTCCTGCATGAGCAACTGCACCTGACGCTGCCGGTGCTTATCGGCGTCATCACCGCCGCTGCGGTGGCCGGCGACCAGGTCGGTTACATGATCGGCCGCAGGTTCGGCCGCCGGTGGTTCAAGGACGACGCGCGGATCCTCAAGACGGCGCACCTGACCACCACGGAGGACTTCTTCCGCCGCCACGGCGGAGCCGCCGTCGTACTGGCCCGCTTTGTGCCCATGGTCCGGACGTTCGCCCCCCTCAGCGCCGGCATCGCCCGTTATGAGTACAAATCCTTCACGCTCTGGAACATCGCCGGGGCGCTGGCCTGGGGCTCGTCCGTGACGCTGCTCGGGACATGGCTGGGGCACTATGAGATCGTCGCCAACAACATCGACGTCATTGCCGTTGTTATGGTCCTCGTCTCCGTCCTGCCGTGGGTTATCCAGTTCCTGAAACGCCGCCGCCGGAACCGTGGAGCAGCTACCGAACCCGCAGCTGACTACGGCGACGCCGCAGGCGATCTGCCGGCGGAAGGCATGGCACGAGAGAATAGCTGACATGACAACCGCTGACGGCCGGCCGTCCCTGCTCCTGGTGGAGGACGACGCGACCCTGGGTCCGCTGATCGCAGAACTGCTGGAAACGGACTACCGGATCCGGCTGGCCACCGATGGCCTGGACGGCCTGCACCTGGCGCTCACCCAGAACTGGGACGTTATGGTGATCGACCGGGGCCTGCCCCTGATGGACGGCGTCGCGCTGATCACCGCGCTGAGGTCCAAGGGGGTCCCGACGCCGATCCTGATCCTCACGGCCCTCGGGGCCACTGATGAAAAGGTCAGGGGTCTGGATGCGGGGGCCAACGACTACATGACCAAACCGTTCGACGCCGGTGAACTCGCGGCGCGTCTGCGCGCCCTGACGCGCACCTTCACGCCGGAACCCGCGCCCGTAAGCATCGGAGACTGGGAACTCGATCCGGTGTCCCGTTCCGTGCGCTCGATCTACGGGCAGTTGGTCTCCCTCACCGCAAAGGAAGCCGAGCTGCTGGCCGCCCTGGCCGCCGAACCGGGCAGGGTATTCACCCGGGAGGAACTGCTCGGCGAGCATTTCCGGGCCGCCGACCAGCCCGGCCTGATCGACACGTACGTCCACCACCTCCGAAGGAAGATTTCCAAGGCCGTGGTCCGAACTGTCCACGGCGTCGGCTACCAGATCGGCGATGCCCCATGAATCGGATATCCCCGGTGACAGGCGAACCGGACCGCGACACACTTCGGCGGGCCTCGCTCAAAGTCGCTTTACGGACCAGTGCCGCCTGCGCGGTGCTTGTTCTTTGCCTCCTCGCCGCCGCCACCGCCTACCTGATGAACAAGCTGGCGCACCCCGACCTGCCTGGCTCCGTTGCGCACGGGGAGGCCTACACCTATCTCGATTCCAAAGACCTGATCGAAGCGATGATCATCGCAGGAGCGGCGGGAATCGTCCTGGCGGGTGCCGTCGGGTGGCTCAGCGCACGCAGCGCCATCCGGCCGCTAGGGGAAGCGCTTGCCCTGCAGCGGCGGTTCGTCCAGGATGCCAGCCATGAACTGCGCACGCCCTTGGCCATCCTGGACGCGCGCATCCAGCTCGCCCAGCGCGACGCCAACCCTGAATCCAAACCGGGCCGGGCCTTGGGCAAGATCCGGGAGGATGCGGCCACCCTGACCGGGATCGTCAACGAACTCCTGCTGGCGGCCACCGGAGCCGCGCCGGAGCCCGCCGCGGAGCCGGTGGAGCTCGCCGACGTCGCTGGGGCCGTCAGTGAAAGCCTGCAGGAACTTGCGGCGCGGCAGGAAGTCCGGCTGTCCTTCTCCGACGACGGCGGCCAGCCGCTGGCCCGCATCGACCGGAACTCCCTGCGGCGGGCGGTGCTCGCCCTGGCCGACAATGCCCTGGCCCACACGGGGTCCGGCGGGAGCATTATCATCAGGACAGGAACCGAAGGCAACCAGGCGGTTGTCTGTGTAGCGGACACCGGAACCGGAATCACGGACGTCGACCAGGCCCGGATCTTTGACCGCTTCGTCAGGACTGCCGGCCCGGACGGATCCGGGAGCCGGCGCAGTTTCGGCATCGGCCTGGCACTGGTCCGTGAAATCGCCACGGCCGCCGGCGGCTCTGTCGAGATTGACCGCACCGGACCAAGCGGTACGACGATGAAGCTCAGGCTTCCGCTGGCCCGGCGCTGAGAGCGGGCCGCGGTTCCTCACGTCGCTTGCGGCGCCGCGAAATTGACCCCGGACGCGGCTGTGGCCCGGGCGGGTGCCCGGGCCACAAACGGCGGATATCAGTGCGTGTTACTTGCCGGAGGCGACGAGCTGATCGACTTCCTGACGCTGGCGGGGTCCCCAGGTCTCCCGGGTTGCGATTGCCGCAATGAGGCCGATGGCGGCGCAGCCGATGTAGACGATGGAGACACCGGTCCATCCGAACGCTGCCGCTGTGGCCGCTGCGATGAGCGGGATGAAGCCGGAAAGGGCTGCCGAGAACTGGTAGCCGATGGATGCGCCGGACGTGCGGGTGTTGGCGTTGAACAGTTCGGAGAACCATGCCCCCTGTGAGCCGGCCAGCATGTCATGGAGGATGGGGAGGCCGATGATGTAGACGAGGACGACCAGGAACGGGACGGCCGTGTTGACCATCAGGAACATCGGGAAGGCGAAGAGGATCATGCCGGTGCAGCCGATCAGGTAGAGCTTGCGGCGCCCGATGCGGTCGGTGAGGCGGCCCCACAGGATGGTAGCCACAACGCCGATAGCGGCGGCGAGCACGAGTCCGGTCAGGCCGGTCTGGCGGTCGACGATCTTGTTCGAGGTGATGTAGGACAGCAGGTAGGTGACGATGATGTAGAAGCCGCCGGATTCGGCCAGGCGGAGCCCGATGACGCGCAGAATGGTGCGCCAGTCGTCCTTGATGACGGTCAGCAGGGGGTTCTTGACGAGTTCGCCGCGGGCCTTGGTTTCTTCGAACTCGGGCGATTCGCTGACCTTCAGGCGGATGATGATGCCGGCGATGATCAGGAGGGAGCTGGCCAGGAAGGGCACGCGCCAGGACCACTCGTTGTTCCAACCGGTGGTGGCCAGGAAGACGAGGTTGGCGAGCAGCAGGCCCAGCGGGACGCCGGCCTGGGGGATTCCGGTGTATTCGCCGCGCTTGCGCCACGGGGCGTGCTCGAAGGTCATCATGATGGCTCCGCCCCATTCGGCGCCGAATGCCAAGCCCTGGACGACGCGGATGCAGACGAGAAGGATGGGCGCGAGGACGCCGACCTGCTCGTAGGTTGGCAGGAGGCCGATCATGAAGGTGGAGGCGCCCATCACAAGAAGCGCGCCGACGAGGACAGGTTTGCGGCCGTACTTGTCGCCGAGGTAGCCGCCGATGAGTCCGCCGAGCGGCCGCATCGCGAATCCCACTGCCAAGGTGGCGAAGGCCAGCAGGGTTGCGGAGAGGGGATCGCTGCCGGGGAAGAACGCGGTACCGAAGTACAGGGCGGCTGCCGTTCCGTAGGCCAGGAAGTCGTAGTTCTCGATGGTGGTGCCGACGGCGCTGCCGATGGCGACCTTCTTTTTGTCGGGTGAACCGTGCTCAGCCTGCTGAGCCTTGGATTGCATAAGAGCGCTCATCTGCGTTCATATCTCCTTCGATATGGAACAGGGACTTTCCCTGCCCCGCGTTGCCGCAGGCGTTGCACTTGGGTGATTCCGGAGTCCGGCGTCACCGAGGTGGGTTCAGGCCTCGACGTTTTTTCCAATGTTGTAGAAGCTGCGGATGTGGTCGCCCACGGCCTGCCTCGCTTCCGTCGGTTCCCTGCGCTGGAGGGCGTCCAGGATGTGACGGTGTTCGCGGCGCACCACGGGGGCCGTTTCTTTCCAGTCTTCGAGCCGGGCGTAGGCCTCGATCATTTGCCGGTTGATGGCGACTCTCAGCGAACCCATCAGGTGGGATGCGAGTGAGTTGCCGGTGGATTCGGCGATCCGGACGTGGAACGCGGCGTCCAGCTTGTTGAACTCGGCCGTGGTGATGTTCGGGTCGTCCATCCGGTCCAGGATCAGGCCCAGTTCCCGGTGGTCCTGCTCGGTTGCCCGTACCGCGGCTTCCTCACAGCACCAGGTCTCGAGTGCAATGCGGGTTTCGAGAACCTCTGTTTGCTCGAACTGGCCGAGGGCCAGCTGAAGCTTGAGCAGGTTCACGAACCCCGATCCGGGCTCGCCCACCAGGACTGCGCCTCCTTCGACGCCGCCGCCGGGACGAATGTCCACGATGCCCAGGGCTTCAAGTACACGGAGTGATTCCCTGAGCGAGGGCCGGGAGACACCCAGCAGGGCGGAGAGGTCCCGCTCGCTGGGCAATTTGTCTCCGGCTTTGAGCCGTCCATCCAGGATCCGGTCCTCGATCTGGGCCATAACCTGTTCGTAGGTGCGAACCCTTTGTACCGGTTCCCATGCTTCTGCCGTCATGCCGACCACCTCATTGATTTCCTGCCGCCGGCACGCCGCCGGCGGCACTCCTATCCTAGTTTGTCGGCCTGATGGTCAGACCTAGCTGGGCAGCAGCATTTCGGCGCGGAATTCGCTCTCCAGCTGCCGCCGGATCTGTACAGCCAGGAGAGTCTCGTCGGCGTCGACGTCGTCCCAGGAAACTGTGCCGTCCTTGGGAACGTCGCGCTTGAGCTTCATCCCATGCGCCAGGCCCAGCGGGAGGGCGTTGCGTTCCAGCGAGATCTTCGCCGGAGCCAGCTTGCCGAAGGCGGTGTAGCCGCCCTCGCCGTCGAGCGTTTCGCCGGCCTTGAGGTCCTTCTTGGCCGTGGTCATGACGTCGCCGCGGAAGCCGGTCGGGGTTCCGGTGGCTTCGCCCCGGAGCACTGCAGAGGCGATGCTGACGCCGAGCTCCAGCCCGATCATGTGGTACGGCCGGTACAGGGAGCCGTAGCGTCCGGTGGAATCGGTCTTGACCCCGTACTCGGCAAAGCACTGCACCGCGTAGTCGGTCTTGGCCTCGAACGTGACGTAGACGCCCCAGCGGAGATCCCGCTCCACTTCGGTGCCGTCCCGGTTGAGGCTGGACGCGATCTCCACGGTGCCGCGCCGGGTGAGGATGCCGCCGACGGACTTCTCCCGGTAGACGTGGGGGAGGTCGTCGACTCCGGCGGGAGGGAAGAACAGGCCTTCGTCCTGCGGGATCAGGCCTGTCCCGTTGGCGACGGCCGCCATCTCGATGGCGGACTTGGTGCCGTCCAGGAACGAGTTGAACATCTTCGGGTTGAAGTCGCCCGAGGCCAGCTGCTCGTCGCTGAAGCCGTAGTAGTTCCACACGGTGTCCGGCGTGGAGTAGTTGTACTCGGGGAGGTATTTTGTGCCCTTGCCGGCAGCGACAATGTCGAATCCGACGGTCCGGCACCAGTCGACCATTTCGCAGATCAGCGCGGGCTGGTCGCCGTAGGCCATGGAGTACACGACGCCGGCAGCCTCGGCGCGGCGCTGAAGAATCGGGCCGACCATGCAGTCGGCTTCAACGTTGACCATGATGATGTGCTTGCCGTTGTCGATGCTCTGCACGGCGTGGGCGGTGCCCACGATCGGGTTACCCGTGACCTCCAGGATGACCTCGACCTGGGGGAGCTGGATCAGGTCGGATGAGCTGTCCGTGATGAACGTTGTGCCGTTGCGAAGGGCCTCCGCGAAGTTCTTCGCTGCGTAGCGCTCGGCCGGCCAGCCGGTCCGCTGCATGGCGCCCCGGGCTTTCGGTACGTCGATGTCGGCAACGCCGACGACGTGGATCCCTTCGGAGTTCAAAGCCTGCGTCAGGAACATGGATGCGAACTTTCCCGCGCCGATGACGCCGACGCGGATGGGACCCTGCTGGGCGGTGCGTTTCTGCATCAAGGAATACAGGTTCATGGGGCTACTCCTTTGTAGGAAACTAAAGTTTGAGACCTTGGCCAGCTGGTCTGACCATCTGATGTTTATACTTTCACATGTGACTTGAGTCATGTCAAGAAGTGGCCGTTTCGTGACGATTCCGTCTGTGCGCGAGCTCCAGGGGAGCTGAAGGCCAAAGGCGCGGAATTCTTTGCCGAGGCAGACGAGGAAACAGCGGGGCCGGCGAGCTTCATCGTCCTGGACCCGGATGGCAACCCGGTGCTCGTCGACCAGCACGTCTGATCCGGGGGTCATGCCGGCGTATGCGCCGGAAAATCTTCATTGTGGTGGCTGGCCAACTGCGCCACCATGATCGTATGGATGCTGAAAAACCTAAAGCGGCGGAACTGAGCCTTCCGCAGGCTTTCCTGTTGTTGGCGACGAACGACAAAGACGGCAAACCTGAAGTGCCGGTGTTCGCACTCAGGACGACTTTGGCAGGGGCAATCCTGGCCGAATTGGACCTGCTTGGTGCCATCGGGCTGGACGGGAAGCACGTCAAGGCTACGGGTGCAGCCCCGCAAACGGACTTCCAGCACGAACTGGAGCTCATCCGTGGCAAATCCCGGCCCCACACGCCCAAGCAGTGGGTTTCCATGCTGGAAGGCCGGGCCCAAGTGCAGCGTGTCTACGAAGGGATGGCGTCGCGGGGAATCGTGGAACATGTCGGCGAAAAACACCTGGGCATCTTCAAGTCCATGCGGTACCCGGAGAAGGACCACAGCCCCGAAGCTGCGCTCCTGGACAGGATCCAGGCGGCACTGAACGGTGCCCCGGCCGAATCCGCGAAGCCTAAGGCCGAGCCCGATGCCAGTGCGTCTGATGGGGCGACTGAATCCACGGCGGCCGCCGTCGAGCCAGATACAACGTCGGCTTCCACGGAGCCCGACGCCGGGCACGGCACCAAGCCCGATACGACGTCGGCTTCAACGGAGTCCGACGCCGGGCACGGCACCAAGCCAGATGCTCCGCCTGGTTCCAAGGAAACCGACGCCAGGATCACGGCGCTGATCGCCCTGCTTCACGCTGCGGGGCTGTTCGGCAAGCTCTTCCCGGCAGCGGATAGGGGCCGGGCAAGCGAGCTGGCGAAGGACTATTGGCCTTCCCGGGCGGTGGAGGACGAACTTCTGTTGGTCAGGCTGGCGCAGGAAGAAGCCGCAACCTTGTGACGCCGGCGGCTAGGAACGGTCTTCGTTGGCCATGCGCGCTACGTGGAGGGTGACGTACACGAGCAGCTTGTGTCTTCAATGGTGCAGATCGCCTGAGGCCGGATCAGAGGAGGGCTAGTTCGGCGAAAGTCGGCGGTCCGCTTCCCGGTGACCTTCGGCCGAAACGGGACGACGACGGCGGGAGACTCCCGCCGTCGTCGTGGTGTTGCGTGTGGGTAGTGCTAGAGGTTGACCGTCTCGAGGTTGGCTTCGCCGTGGTTCAGGCTGAGCGTAAACGTGCTGGGGCCGCTGGCGTGGACCGCGATGTTGCTCTTCGGGGTGTTGTGCCGGACCGAGAGATCGTGGATGAGGGCGTCGAGCTCGTGGTGCATCGTGGAGCGGTCCCAGAGCTTGTGGGTGACAGAGGTGGCAGTTTCAAACGTCATTGTTCAGTGCTTCCATTCGTGAATCCGGGTGTCCGGCTGCCGCACCGATGCGGAGCCGCCGTAGGGCCAAACCGGGAACGCTCCGGGACCGTTGGCGGCTCTGCGAGCTCACCGGTTTGGCCTCATTGCGTCCACCAGGATGGGTAAAACTGTTGCCGCCGGCCCTCTGATCCGCTGCGTGCGCGGGGCGTCGAAGGGGCCGTGGGCTGCTGCGGCGGGACTCTGACGTCCCTGCCGTGCCTTTCCATAGTGCACAGCGCGGCGCGATCGGCTCAAGCCGAATTGGCATTTATTGCCCGTGAGACTCGTCACAGGCGTTGGGGGATCGCAGCGTCCCCGCCCTCCCGGTTATGGTGTTGGAGCCGCGCAAGAGCCCAAGGGAACCTGAAGGAGCACGTTGTCCGCCGAAATGTCCGCTGCCCTCGCCGGGCTGGTCCTGATCGCCGTCGAGGTCATCCGGTCAGTACCCGCACTCCTGCGCGTGCAGCGCACCGGGACCAGCGACGGCGTCAGTGGCCTGAGCCTGGGCGTTCTGGCCGGCACGGGACTCGGCTGGCTGGCGCTGGCTGTGCTGGTCCAGAGTTGGTGGGTGCTGGCGGCCAACATCCTGTGGATCGTCATCCACGCCTTCCTGTGCCGGGAGGTCGCCAGGACCGACGCCCGGAAGAACCGCGAAATTATCCTGGCCGGCACCGGTTCGGCGGTAGCCCTCGTGCTTGCAACGGCCGGAGCCCGGTTCTTTTTGCCGGTTGAGGACGCCCTGGGTTTCATGCTGGGTCTATCGACTCTTTTCTACGCCGTCCCGGCGGCCTACGAAGGCCTGGTCAGCGCGTCAACCCGCGGACTGAGCCTGCTGTCCCTCGGCGTGAACACCGTGGAAGGGACCATCTATTTCCTGGCCGGAACCGCCGTCCTCACGATCGCCGAGGCGGGGGACCCTGTGTTCGGCTTCGCTTTCTTCGGGGCAGTCAGCATCGCCTCCAACGGCGTGCGGTTCGTGCGCGTCGCCTACCGGCGGGTCAAGGGCCTCGACTTGCCTCTGCCACCGGCGGCCGCGCCGGTCGCCGAGTCCCGGCCGTAGCGCCCCGGACGGACGGGGGAGCACGACGACGGGAGGCCCCCGCCGTCGTGCGCCTGGTTACCGGACTGGTCGTGATGGCGGCAGTGCCCGTCGCTGACGCGCCTCACGGTGACCGCAGGTCATCGAGCAGCTGTTGCACGTGGTGCGGCTGCTCGATGTTCGCGAAGTGGCCGCAGCGGGGGATCGTCACCATCCGGACGTGCGGGACCACATCGGCCAGCCGGGCCAGATCGGAGGGAGGCGTGAACACGTCGCTGTCCCCGCGGGTCGCCAGCACCGGGCAGAGGATCCCGCGCCACGGAGCAAAATCGTAGTGCGCCGCGGCCTCGGCAGCAGCGCAGAAGCCTGCGGGCCGGGCATTGCGGCCAAGGCCGCGGATCACGCTTTTGGAAAGGGCTGCGGGGTTCGCGAAGAACGGGGACAACAGCAGTCCCATCGCAGGCGTGGCACGGACTGCGCGGACCAGCGCCGACCCTGCCGGGCCGAGGGCCGTCACGGAACGCATGAGCAGCAGCATGCCGGCGAACGCCGGGAATCCGGACAGGCCGCGCAGCGGCCGACGGGCTGCTTCGGCCACGCCGAAGGTCGTAGCAGAGATGGCGGCTACGCTGGCGGTCCGCTCCGGCGACGTCGCGGCAATGTGCAACGCCAGGAACCCTCCCATGGAGTGGCCCACCAGGTTCCACCGCAGGTAACCGAGCGAGTCCAGCACGCCGGTGACAACGCTGGCCATCGCCTCGATGCTGAAGTGTTCGAGCCGCGCGCCCTTCGTGGATTCGCCCCAGCCCGGCAGATCAATCAGCACCCGCGTCCGGGTCTGCGCGCCGGCAAGCAGCGGGACGAAGTCAGCCCAGGATCCCGCGGCGCCGTGAAGGTAGACGTCGGGTGTGCCGGATGCGGGAGGCAGGCCTCCGGTGCCCTGCTGGACACGCACTGTGCAGGGACCCAATTCCGTGGGCAGGACATACCGCTGCAGGGCGGGCGCCACGTTCGGGCCGGTGCCCGGCTGAAGTCTCATCGTCACCCTCCGTTCGTGGTTTCCACACCTGATTCGGAGCCGCCGGCGTTCCGGACCGGTGTATCGCTGACCGCCTGGTGCCTGCGTTGGTGATGAATCCTGAACCAGCGGCACCGGCGGGTCCAGGGCACCCTAGGGGCGGGTGCGCTTCAGCCTGAGTTGCGCAGCCGGCGTGTGTTTGCGGCTCAGTCCCCGGGCGGGAGCGGGAGCCACCGGCACCGGTCCGCCAGGTTCCGGGCCCGCCGCGGCAGCGGCCCGCCCGTAGCGGGCGGCCAGCGGCGTGGCGCTGAAGCCATGGGCCACGACGCTGAGCAGGACGGTGGCCGATATGACGGCCACTGCCTCGTCGGACGCGGGCCCCAGGGTTTCCAGCGCCAGCAGCGCGAAGACGAGCGAAGCCAGGCCGCGCGGGCCGAACCACCCCACGAACAGGACGGTCTTCCGGTCGAGTCCTGCACCGATCGAGGCCAGTGCCACCGGCAGCATGCGCACCAGCGTGAGGCTGAGAATGGCGTATACGAGAGTCAGCGGGACGAAGTTCTCCACCATCGTCGGAACTGCGATGGCTCYGAACGCCAGCCACACGAGCAGGGACACCAGGCCGCCCATCTGCTCGACGAAGACCAGTTCCGCCGGCCCCCGCTGGCCGGCGCACGTGYCGAACGCCAGCCCGCCGCAGAACGCGGCGACGAACCCGTTGCCGCCAGCGGCGAGGGCGGCGGAGTAGGCGAGCAGGCTCAGGGCAAGGACCCCGATGCCGGCGAAGTCCTCACCGGCGGTCCCGCGCCGGCGGGCCGCCCGCAGCAGCCACCCGCCCAGGGCCCCGGCTCCCGCGCCGACGCCGGCACCGATGAGCAGCTCGACGGCGGCGCTGCCGGGACCGTGGGCGCTCTCCAGACCCGCCGCGGCGGCCGCGCCGGCAATCGCGACCATTACAACCGGGGTGGCGATGCCGTCGTTGAGGCCGCTCTCGACAGTGATCAGCTGACGGATCCGCGACGGCACCGCCGGATTCGTCACCACCGGGATCCCCAGCGCGGCGTCGGTGGGGGCCAGCGCCGCGCCGACGAGGAGGGCAAGCCACAACCCGAACGGAGGGAAGAACCATAGGGCCAGGGCCCACCCGAACACGATCGTCAGGGGCAGGCCCACCCCCAGCAGCCGCACATAGCGGCCCACATCCCGGCGCAGCTGCTGGAGGGGCAGGCGGGCGGCGTCGGAGAAGAGCACCCACACCAAGGTGACCTCGACCATCGGGGTGAGGCCAGCCGGTGGTGCGGCGCCGTCGACCAGCCCGGACAAGGCCAGTCCTGCGCCGAAAGCTGTAAACACAACGGGGGCAGTCAGGTCCGCCCGCTGTAGCCGCGCCGAAACCAGGGCCCAGGCGAACAGGGCCGCGGTGATGAGGACGATAGCCGTCAGCTCCATGACGGATCGGCGCCCGCTTCCGCGGTCTCCACTTCAAATGCGCCGGAACCGGCCATACTCAAATTTTAGGCGGGATGGGCCAGCCGGCGCCCCGGTCCAAAGTCCCCTTGATGGCCGGGAATGGCCGGGAGTGGCCGGGCGCGCGCCGGACTCGCCGGAAACCTGCGAGATCGCCGGAAGCCTACGGCGAAATGGCAGCTTTCCGGCGAAATCGGCGCTGGGCGGGTGCGGCGCTAAGGCAGCCGTGACGGCCGCAGCAGGCTGGGCGTCCCGGCGCGCGCGGGATCCAGCTCCACGGGGCTGACCAGCACGGCCGGACCCTGGTGCAGTGTGCCGTCGGAGAGCGGCTGGCAGCGCACCCCTCCCCGGCCACGCATGGCGGCGTGCGCGCCCGGGGCCAGCATCTGGTCCATCCAGGCGCAAGGGTGGGCCGGCCGTCCGGCCTTGAATCGCACCAGTTCCCCGCGCGATTCCAGCGCAAAGTCCCCGCCAATGAGGGGAGCCAGCTGGGCACCCCTGATGACCACGTTGCGTCGGGTCAGCAGCGGATCAAACGGTGCGGAGCCCAGCTCGGCGGCCATCTCCTCGAGGGCCTCGACGGCGATCAGGGTGACGGCCGCGTCCATGTGCGCGGCCTTGCCGAAGAACCGGTCGCCGACGATGCCCTTTCCGGCCACCAGCTCCACCCGGTCCGCGTCCGTCGTGGGGACGTCGGCTGCACCCTCGCGGGAGCGGCCGAAGTAGGCGTGGGCGGGCGACACGAGGAGGTGGAGGATCTCGACGTCGTACCTGTAGTTTGCCGTCATGTCCCCAAACTATCCTCCAAACCGGGGGAACCACAGGCGAAAACGGGCGACGGCGGACGAGATACGCGGATGCTGTGGCGGAAACCGGTGAGCGGGAGCAAAATGCAAGGAGCGTGAGAATCGGACCAGGCCGAGAGACCCGAGCGTGGCCTCGCTCCTCCGGAACCCGCGCCACGATGCAGCCAGTAGATGGTTCCTAGCGATGAGGTGAAGGCCATGGATGAATCCAATGCCAACGAGAACGTGGTCAACAGGCTGGTGTCCTGCATCAACGACCGTCGTGTCGAGCTCATGGACGAGCTCTTTCACGACGACGCCGTCATGCACTGGCCGCAATCCGGGGAACTCGTGCGCGGCGCGGAGAACCGGCGGGGAATCTACAACGCCTTCCCGCAACTGCCCACCATCACGCCCCGCAAACTGGTCAGCAGCGGGGACCTGGTGGTCCTGGAGGCGTCACTAGACTACGGCGGCCCGGCGTATGCAACGGTCTTTATCTTCGAATTCCGGGACGGCAAGATCGCCACGGAAACGGCGTACTGGAGTGAGGCCTTCGAGGCGCCGGCCTGGCGCGCCCAGTGGGTTGAAAAGGCCTAGCGGGGAAACCGCGGAGCGGCCTGCTCCCGTGGCGAACGTCTTCTGACGGGCGGAGTGCGGATGCAATGATGGTCGCCATGAACATTGTCGAGTTTCTGGAAGCGCGCATCGCGGAAGAAGAAGCAGCGATCCGGGACGGCATGTTCGTCGTCGGCACGTCCGAACTCCCAGAAGACGGAAGCGACGGCAAGGCGTCACTCGGTGAGCGGATGCAGGAAGAGTGCGCAGAGAAGAGGGCCATCATCGCCAGCTGGAAGGAAGCTGCCGAAGGCGAGGGAATTGAAGATCCCGGGGATGCTGAAGGGACCGTTGCCATTGCCCGCCGGGCAATGCTGACGATTCTTGCCGGGTCCTATCGTGACCATCCGGACTACGACCCCGGCTGGTCGCCCGAGCTGCCCAACGATGTGTCGGCTGAGGTACGCGCCGAACCCTGAGGCGGGGTGCCCGGGCGGGCGCTTGCCAATCTGGTCTTGCCGGGCGCTATTCGGCGGACGGCCGCTTGCGCTGCATTTTTGTAGCCGCCCGCTGTCCCTTTGCCGCGAGGCGGCGCTGGTTCGAGCCCCGGGTGGGTTTGGTCGCCCGCCGACGGGCGGCTTCGGGAGCGAGGCCCTCCGCCACAAGATTGGCAAGCTTGGCCAGGGCCAGCTCGCGATTGCGCAGCTGGGAGCGCCGTTCGGAGGCGGTCACGGTGATCACCCCGGCGACGAGGCGTCGTTCAAGGCGCGTGACCAGCCGCAGCCGTTGTCCATCCGAAAGTACTGCCGAGTCGGCGACATTCCAGGAGAGTTCAACGCGGCTGTCGGAGGTGTTGACGTGCTGGCCGCCGGGCCCCGACGAGCGCGAGAACCGCCAGCCGAGTTCCGACGCGGGAATCGTGAGCGCGGGCGACACCTCCAGATCCATGCCACTAGCGTTGCACGGTTTGGGTGGATCAAGGTCCCGGAGCGGCGAGCTGCCGCGCCGCAGCCGTCCGGCGTCGGCTGTCTGCCGGGTCTACCCCGCCTCGGCCGCGCGGGCCGCGGCGCCGACGGGCGCCAGCCGCAACCTGCCCACCCGCTCAGCCAGGATCCGCCGCGCCTCCCCGGGGAGGCCCTCGTCGCTGATGAGCTCGTCTGCCTCCTCCAGGCCGGCGATGGTGCTGATGCCGAAGGTGCCCCACTTCGTATGGTCGGCCAGGACCACTACCCGGCGGGCCGCGGCCACGAAGGCCCGGTCCGTCTCGGCTTCCAACACATTGGGCGTTGTGAAGCCGGCGTCGGCATCCACGCCGTGGACGCCCAGGAACAGCACGTCCAGGTGCAGCTGCTTGAGGGCCGACGTGGCCAGCGGACCCACCAGGGCATCCGAGGGCGTGCGCTCGCCGCCCGTCAGGATCACCGTGGACGGGGACGGGCTCTGGTGGAAGACGTCGGCCACGCGCACCGAGTTGGTAACCACGGTGATCCGGGGACCGGTGGACAGCAGCTGCGCCAGCGCCCACGTGGTGGTGCCAGCGCTGAGGCCCACCGCCATACCCTCGCGCACCTGGGCCGCGGCCTCATGCGCGATCGCCATCTTTTCTTCMTGCAGCTGAGTCGCCTTCAGCTCGAACCCCGGCTCGTGGGTACTGACCGCGCCGGGCAGCTTTGCCCCGCCGTGGATCTTCTCCACGGCGCCCGCAGCGTCCAGGGCGTCGATGTCCCGGCGGACGGTCATAAGGGATACGCCCAGCATCCGGGCGAGGTCCGCGACGCGGACAATCCGCTCGCGCTGGACCTCCGCGAGGATGGCGGAGTGGCGGGCTGCGGCGAGCATTCTGCGTCCTTCGTAGGGGTGCTGGCGGGGGATCCGGCGGGAGCTGGCGGCTTGGGCCACCGGGGCTTCCTCCAGCACAGCGTACCGCCAGCACCCACTAATCGCACACACTTTCTGCTTTGTTTTGTGCTCTATTGTTTGAAAATGTTTTCTCATGTACAACTGAAACCATGACGCGAACCACCATGACCCGCCTGGCCGACGGCCGGGAGATCCTCTACTTTGACGACGCCGGGTCCGCCGAGCGGCCCGCCGCCTCCCTCGTGGACCACCGCGAGCTGCCCGCCCGCCCGGAACCGGGCCAGCTGCGCTTCGATGCCCTCAGCGGCGAATGGGTGGCCGTCGCCGCTCACCGGCAGTCGCGCACGCACCTGCCGCCGGCGGACCAGTGCCCCATCTGCCCGACGACGCCGGCCAACCGGACCGAGATTCCGGCGCCGGACTATGACGTCGCCGTCTTTGAGAACCGCTTCCCCTCCCTGGGCCCGGCCACGCACGATGTCCCGCCGGCGCCGGGCTGGGGGACCGCCGCACCCGCCGTCGGCCGCTGCGAGGTGGTGGCCTTCACGCCGCAGCACGCCGGGTCCTTCGCCGAGCTGGGCTGGCAGCGCACCCGCACGGTGATCGACGCCTGGGCCCACCGCACGGAGGCGCTCAGCGCGCTGCCCGGCATCCAGCAGGTCTTCCCGTTCGAAAACCGCGGTGCCGAAATCGGCGTCACCCTGCACCACCCGCACGGGCAGATCTACGCGTACCCCTACGTCACGCCCCGCGCCGCGGTCCTGGCTGCCGCGGCCGGCGAATACGCCGCCACGTCCGGCGGCGGGGAGACGCTTACGTCCTCCCTGCTGCGGGCCGAACGCAATGACGGCAGCCGCATGGTGCTCGAGGGCGAACACTTCAGTGCCTACGTTCCCTTCGCAGCGCGCTGGCCGCTCGAAGTCCATCTGGTCCCGCACCGCCAAGTACCGGATCTCGCCGCCCTGAACGGCGCAGAGCGCGACGAGTTGGCCGGGCTGTACCCGGAACTCTTGAAGCGTTTCGACGCCCTCTACCCGACGCCAACCCCGTACATCGCGGCCTGGCACCAGGCCCCGCTGGAGCCTGCCCTGCGCCGGGACGGCCATCTGCACCTGCAGCTGACCTCGCCCCGCCGCGCCGCGGACAAGCTCAAGTATCTCGCCGGCTCCGAAGCCGCCATGGGAGCCTTCATTAACGACACCACCCCGGAATCCGTCGCCGCCCGGCTGCGGGAGGTGGCCGGCGAAGCGCCAGCCGGCTCCGCCCCGCTCACCACAGTGACCCCGGAAGGCGCGCCCGCATGAACACCACCACACGCGCGGACGCCGGGACCGGTGCCCTGGCAGACCGGTTCGAGGCCTCGTTCGGCGCAGCCCCGCACGGCGTCTGGGCCGCCCCCGGCCGGGTGAACCTGATCGGCGAGCACACCGACTACAACGAGGGTTTCGTCCTGCCCTTCGCGATCGACAAGCGGGCCAGGACCGCCGTCCGGCTCCGCGGCGACAGCAGCGTCCGGCTGCTGTCCACCTTTGGCGGCCAGGGGCTTGTCGAAGCCGACGCCGACGGCCTGGCGCCGGGCACCGTCAAAGGCTGGGTCAAGTACCCGCTCGGAGTGGTGTGGGCCCTGCAGCAGCGTGGCATCGACGTCCCCGGTTTCGACCTCCTCCTCGATTCCGACGTCCCGCTCGGGGCGGGGTTGTCCTCCTCGCACGCGATCGAGTGCGCCGTCGTCCTGGCCCTGAACGAGCTCACCGGCGCCGGGCTCACCGCGGAGGAAATGGTCATGCTCACCCACCATGCCGAAAACGCCTTTGTCGGTGCGCCCACCGGCATCATGGACCAGTCGGCGTCGCTGCGCGGGGCCAGCGGGCATGCGGTGTTCCTCGACTGCCGGGACCAGTCCGTGGAACTCGTTCCGTTCCGGGCGCAGGACGCCGGGCTCGTCCTGCTGGTGGTCGACACGAAGGTGGCGCATTCCCACGCCGACGGCGGTTACGCCTCCCGCCGCGCGTCCTGCGAGCTTGGCGCCGAGGTCCTGGGCGTCAAAGCCCTGAGGGACGTTACCGTCGCCGACCTCGAGGAGGCCGGCGGTCTGCTCGATCCGGTCACGTTCCGGCGGGTCCGGCACGTCGTCACCGAAAACGCCCGCGTGCTGCGGGCTGTGGACACCCTCCGGTCCCACGGCCCGGCCCGCATCGGCCACCTCCTCGATGCCAGCCATGCCTCCATGCGGGACGACTTCGAGATCTCCTGCCCGGAGCTCGACCTTGCCGTGGACACGGCCCGCGGCCACGGCGCCATCGGTGCGCGCATGACCGGCGGCGGCTTCGGCGGATCGGCCATCGCCTTGACTCCGGTGCGGGACGAGCGGCAGGTCCGCGACGCCGTCGTGCGCGCCTTCGCGGAAGCCGGATTCACAGCACCGGACATCTTCACTGTCACGCCGGCCGCCGGAGCAGAGCGACTGTCCTGACGTCGATTGCTCCCCACCGTCCCCCTTGCCGCGCAAGCTCGGCCAGGGAACCCTGCCGGCGTGGGCCCAACCGGCCCTTCTCGCCTCGCAAGCTCGGCCAGGGAACCCTGCCGGCGTGGGCCCAACCGGCCCATTAGGCCCCTCAAAAGGGCGGTAATGGAGCAGTAGATGGGGTTTAAGCGGGGCAGCCGCAGGACTGCCGGATCCGCAGTTCCGTGGGGAAGGTGCGGTGCTCCGCCGGTTCGCCGCGGCGCGCGCCGAGGAGTGCCCCGACGGCGGCTTCCGCCATCACCCGGACCGGCTGCTCCACGGTCGTCAGGGCGGGCCAGCTGTATTCGGCCTCGGCAGAGCCGTCGAAGGAAGTCAGGGCGATATCGCCCGGCACGCTCAGTCCGGCTTCGTGGATGGCGCGCAGGATGCCGATCGCCTGCATGTCCGAGCTGGCGAAGACGGCCGTGGGCCGGTCCGCCGAGGCAAGCAGCCTGCGGCCCACGGTGTACCCGCCTTCCCGGCTGAACGGTCCGCGGACAATAGGCCCCTCCGGCAGCCCTGCCGCCGCAAGCGCCTGCAGCCAGCCCTCTTCACGGAGGTCGTAATCGTGGCCCGTGTTGGTGCCCATGGCGAGGGCGATGCTGGTGTGCCCGTGCCCGATCAGGTGATCCACCGCTATCCGCGCCCCGGCCGCCAGATCCACGCCCACGCTGTTGAATCCGGGTGACTTGCCGCCATGGTTCAGGAGCACTGCGGGAATCTCGGCCGACTCGAGGGCCGCGAGGTCGGGTTCAAACAGCACGCTGGCGAGCACCACCCCGTCCACCTGGCGCGAGGCGAGGTTCCGGATGTTCCGGCGCTCCTTGGAGAGGTTGCCGTCGGAGTTGGTCAGCAGCAGGGCGTAGCCCAGCTCGGCCGCGGCGTCCTCGACGGCATGGGCCAGAAGCGAAAAGAACGGGTTCGTGTTGTCCGGGATGACCAGGCCAATGGTCTCACTGGAGCCCAGCTTGAGCGCGCGGGCGGCCGCGTTGGGCCGGTAGCCCAGAATGCGGATGGCATCCTGGACCTTCGCCTCGGTGGCCGGGGCCACCTTCTTCGGGCCGCCGTTGACGACATAGCTGACGACGGCGGTGCTGACCCCGGCGTAGCGGGCGACGTCCTTGCGGGTCACTGGGCCGCGGGGGGTGTGTACTGCCGAAGTCGTCATGGAGTCCATGCTAGCCACAGGGCCAATCGCTCACGGGTGCCTCTCGAGATGGACATTTCAGACAGTGTCCCATTGCTATCTACTCGAGTCAATCGTTACTGGCGGGTACAAGAAAACTGCGGTGAATGCTGGAAATATCTCTTGCCAGCCAAAATCTACTCGTGTAGATTCTGTTCCAGCTGTTACCCACATCACACCACCAGGAAGAGTCAACGATGACTACCATCACCAAACTTCCGGATCCCGTGGCTGGCGGATCCAAACCTCCGCACCGCGGGAACACCCTCCGGGCCGGCCGGGGACGCCGCCTGGGCGACCTCCGGATCGCCCTGCTGTTCATCCTCCCGGCCATGGTCGGCTTCGTCGCCTTCTTCCTGGTTCCCACGATCCGCGGCGTCTACCTCAGCTTCACCGAATACAGCGTCCTGGGGGATCCCACCTGGATCGGCACCCGGAACTACACCGCGATCTTCGCGGACGAGCTGTTCTGGAACGCCATGGCCGTCACCCTCCAGTACGTCGGCCTGAACATCGGTTTTCAGACTGTCATCGCCCTCGGGCTGGCGCTGCTGATGCACCGGGTGGCGAAATCCACGCTCATCCGCGGCGCCCTGCTGCTGCCGTTCCTCGTCGCCAACGTGATCGTGGCGCTCCTGTGGTTCTGGATGCTCGACTACCAGATCGGGATCGTCAACGAGATCATCAACTGGTTCGGCCTGCCCCGCATCGCCTTCTTCGGCAGCGAACAGTGGGCCATCCCCACCATCGCCGGCGTCAACGTCTGGCGGCACATGGGCTACACGGCACTGCTGATCTTCGCCGGGCTGCAGTCCATCCCCAGCCACGTCTACGAGGTAGCGTCCCTCGACGGCGCATCCCCCACCCGGACCTTCTGGAGCATCACCATGCCGCTCCTGCGCCCCGTGCTGGTGCTGGTCCTCGTGGTCACCGTGATCGGGTCCTTCCAGGTGTTCGACACCGTGGCCGTCACCACCGGCGGCGGACCCATCAACGCCTCCCGCGTCATCCAGATGTACATCTACCAGAAGGCCTTCGGTGAATCCGACTTCGGCTACGCCTCGGCCCTGTCCGTCATTCTCTTCGTCATTCTCGCCCTCGTGGCCTTCATCCAGATGAAGTTCCTCAAGGGCAACGAATCGGATCTGGACTAAGGAACCCCAGCCATGACAACCTCCGCCCTTTCCCGCAAGACATCCGCCAGAACCGCACACCGGAAGCCCGGGAAGCCGTTCAACTGGCGCCGCGCCGGCGCCTGGACCCTCGTCGTCGTCGCCGTCGTCGTGACCATCGCGCCGTTCCTCTGGATGCTCCGCACCGCGCTCTCCAGCAACGCTTCCCTCGCCTCCAACGCCAGCAACCTGCTGCCGGCCGACTTCAGCCTCGGCGCCTTCAAACGGGTCCTCGGCCTGCAGACCCCCGAGGAGGCCATCGCCGAGGGCGGCTCAGGCGCCGCCATCAACTTCTGGCTGTACCTGCGGAACTCCATCATCTTCGCCACGGTCACCACCGCCGGGCAAGTTTTCTTCAGCGCGATGGCCGCCTACGCCTTCTCCCGGCTCCGCTGGCCCGGACGGAACGTGGTCTTCGGCCTGTTCCTCGCCACCATGATGGTCCCGCCGATCTTCACCGCCCTGCCCAACTTCCTCATGATCAAGAACCTGGGGCTGCTCAACACGTTTGCCGGTCTGGCCCTGCCCTTCCTGTTCATGACCCCCTTCGCCATCTTCTTCCTGCGCCAGTTCTTCCTCTCCATGTCCCGCGAAGTGGAGGAAGCCGCCATGCTCGACGGCGCCAAGCACATCCGGATCTTCTTTCAGATCGTGCTGCCCAACGCAGCCGCCCCGCTGGCCACCCTGGCCCTGCTGACGTTCATCGGCCAATGGAACGAATACTTCTGGCCGCTGCTGGTGGGCCAGGACGAAAGCGTCCGGGTCCTCACCGTGGGCCTGGGTGTCTTCAAATCGCAGTCCCCGCAGGGCGCCCCCGACTGGTCCGGCCTGATGGCCGCCACCCTGATCGCCGCACTGCCCGTCCTCCTGCTCTTCATCGCCTTCGGCAAGCGGGTGGTCAACTCCATCGGCTTCTCCGGCATCAAGTAACCCGAACGCACCCCCGCTTACATGTCCACACCGCACATCCCTGAAAGGTCCACCATGAAGAAGACCCTCGGCGCCGTCGCTGCCGCCGCAGCCATCGCCCTCTCCCTGTCCGCCTGCGGAGGGTCCGCCCCCTCCGCCGAAGCCAAGGGTGAAATCAACTACTGGCTCTGGGACGCGAACCAGCTCCCCGCCTACCAGCAGTGCGCCGACGATTTCACCAAGGCCAACCCGGACATCAAGGTCAAGATCACCCAGCGCGGCTGGGACGACTACTGGACCACGCTGACCAACGGCTTCGTGGCCGGCACGGCCCCGGACGTCTTCACCAACCACCTCTCCAAGTACCCCGAGTACGCGGCGAAGAAGCAGCTGCTCTCCCTGGACGACGCCGTCGCGAAGGACGGCATCAAGCTGGAGAGCTACACCAAGGGCCTCCCCGAACTGTGGGTCGGCCAGGACGGCAAGCGCTACGGCCTGCCCAAGGACTGGGACACCGTGGGCCTCTTCTACAACAAGGCCATGGCCGACTCCGCGGGTCTCACGGCCGACAAGATGGCCAACCTGGACTGGAACCCGCAGGACGGCGGCAGCTACGAGAAAGCGATCGCGCACCTCACCGTGGACAAGAACGGCGTGCGCGGCGACGAGGCCGGCTTCGACAAGAACAACGTCGCGGTCTACGGCCTCGGCCTCGCGGGCGGCGGCTCCGGCCAGGGCCAGACCGAGTGGAGCTTCCTGACCGCCACCACCGGCTGGACCCACACGGACAAGAACCCGTGGGGCACCGAGTTCAACTACGACGATCCCCGCTTCCAGGAAACGATTGCGTGGTGGGCCGGCCTGATCGACAAGGGCTACATGCCCAAGCTGGAAACCACCGTGGGCGCCAGCCTCGCCGACAACTTCGGCGCCGGCAAGGCCGCCATCAACACCACCGGCGACTGGCTGATCGGGCAGTACCAGAGCTACAAGGGCGTGGAAACCGCGTTCGCGCCCACCCCCAAGGGCCCCGAGGGCAAGCGCGCCAGCATGTTCAACGGCCTGGCCGACTCGGTCTGGGCGGGCACCAAGAACCCCGCCGCCTCGGTCAAGTGGGTCGAATACCTCGGCTCCACCGCCTGCCAGGACGTCGTCGCCAAGAAGGCCGTCGTCTTCCCGGCCATCACCAGCTCCTCCGAGATCGCCGCCAAGGCCTTCGCGGACAAGGGCACGGACGTTTCCGCCTTCACCACCCACGTCAAGGACGGCACCACGTTCCTCTTCCCCATCGCGGACAAGGCAGCCAAGGTGGACGGCATCATGAAGCCGGCCATGGACGCGGTCCTCGCGGGCAAGAAGCCGGCCAGCTCACTCACCGAAGCCAACAACCAGGTCAACGCCCTCTTCAAGTAGGGCCCCGCCGCCCCGGATGCCGCCGCTACCTCCTCGCGGCGGCGGCATCCGGTTTCCCCTTTGCTTCACAAACTCCTGACCCGCGTTTCCGCCTCCCCGGACGCGCCCCGAACCACCGAAAGAGACCTGCCATGGATCCCCTGTACCTCCGCTCCGCCAGCACCAGCCTGGTGATCAGCTTCGACAGCGGAGAGGCCGAGGTCATCCACTGGGGTGCCGATCTGGGCGCCGCCCTTCCCGATCTGGCCATCCTCGGAGCGCCCGTCCCGCATTCCGCCGTCGACGCCGCCGTCCCCGCCGGGCTCCTCCCGCAGGCCTCCTCCAGCTGGCGCGGCCGCCCGGCCCTGCGCGGCCACCGGATCGCCGACGGCGTCCCCGGCTACGACTTCTCCGTCCGGCTCCGCGTGGCGGAGGTGACGGCCGGCGCCGTCGGGAACGCCGCGGTGATTGTCCAGGACGACGCCGACGCCGGGATCCGCGTGTCGTCCGCGTTGGCCCTGCACGACGGCGGCCTGCTGGAACTGCGGCACACCGTCACCAACACCGGGACCTCGCCGTACCAGCTCGACGAACTGGCCACGGTGCTCCCGGTGGCGCCGGACGCCGTCGAACTCCTGGACCTGACCGGCCGCTGGTGCCGGGAACGCCACCCGCAGCGCCGAGCCATCGAGCAGGGCACCTGGGTGCGCACCGGCCGGCACGGCCGCACTGGCCACGACTCCTCGCTCCTCTTCGCCGCCGGAACCGCCGGCTTCGGCAACCGCCACGGCAAGGTCTGGGCCACCCACCTGGCCTGGAGCGGCAACCACGAACAGTTCGCGGACAGCGCCGCGGACGGCAGGACCATGATCGGCGGCTCCGAACTGCTGGGCCCGGCCGAGGTGATCCTGGCCCCCGGCGGCAGCTACACGACGCCCGCCCTGTTCGCCGCCTACTCGGACCGCGGCCTGGAYGGCATCAGCGAATCCTTCTACGCCTGGTTCAGGAACCGGCCGCACCACGTGTTGCCCTCCGCGGCTGCCGCCGGACACCGCGCCGGCGCCGGGAAGCCCCGTCCGGTGGTGCTGAACACCTGGGAGGCCGTGTATTTCGACCACAATCTCACCACCCTGATCGAACTCGCGGACTCCGCCGCGGAGCTCGGCGTCGAGCGGTTCGTGCTCGACGACGGCTGGTTCCGAGGCCGCCGCGACGACCACGCCGGCCTCGGCGACTGGTACGTGGACGAGGCCCTCTGGCCGTCCGGCCTCACCCCGCTGATCGACGCCGTCACGTCCCGCGGGATGGAATTCGGGCTGTGGGTGGAGCCGGAGATGGTCAACCTGGACTCCGACGTCGTCCAGGCGCACCCGGAGTGGATCGCAGGGCCCTCGGTGCAGAGTTACAAGGATGGCGGACGGCTGCCGCTGGAATGGCGCCACCAGCACATCATTGACCTCGTCAACCCGGACGCCTGGCAGTACATCTACGACCGCGTGGATGCGCTCCTGCGCGAGAACAACATCAGCTACCTCAAGTGGGACCAGAACCGGGACCTGCTGGAGCACGGCCACGCCGGCCGCGCCTCGGTGCACGAACAGACCCTCGCCGCCTACCGGCTCTTCGACGCGCTCAAAGCCGCGCACCCCGGCGTCGAGATTGAAAGCTGCTCCTCCGGCGGCGCCCGGGTGGACCTCGGCATCCTGGAGCGGACGGACCGGATCTGGGCCTCGGACTGCAACGACGCCCTGGAACGGCAGACCATCCAGCGCTGGACCGGGCTGGTGGTCCCGCCGGAGCTGGTGGGCGGGCACGTCGGCCCCACCACCTCGCACACCACCGCCCGCACGCACGACCTGTCCTTCCGCGCCATCACCGCCCTGTTCGGGCACTTCGGGATGGAATGGGACGTCCGGCAGGTCGACGGCGTGCAGCGCGAGGAGCTCAAGCGGTTCATCGGCATCTACAAGGAGCACCGCGGCCTGATCCACTCGGGCCGGATGGTCCGCGCCGACCTGCCGGATGACTCCCTGATGCTGCACGGCGTGGTGGCAGGCCCGGCCGGTTCAGCCGGCGGTCCCGCGGGCGACATCGCGGTGAAGGGTTCGACGGCGGCGCTGTTCACCCTGGTCAGCACCGGCACGTCACCCGCTGAGCAGCCCGGCCGGATTGCCATCCCCGGCCTCGCCGCCGACGTGGACTACCGGGTGGAAGCGGTCTTCCCGGTTCCGGGCGACGCCGACTACGCCCGCACGTTCACACAGGTCCAGCCCCCGGCCTGGCTCGAGTCCGGGGCCACGGCGAGCGGCCGCTTCCTGGCCGAGGTGGGCCTGCCCATGCCGGTGCTCAACCCGGAGCACGCCCTGCTCCTGCAGGTCACCACCGCCTAGCCCACCATCGACTGCTCCACAACTGCCCTTTAGACCCCTCAAAACCGCAGTTGTGGAGCAGCCGATCCGTTAGTGCTGCAGCGGCAGGTACAGCACCGTGTAGATTCCCAGTGCGGCGAGGGCCACGACGCTGCCGGCAATGGCTGCCGTCGCCCTGACGTTCGCGGTCATCGCCGCTCCGCCGATGCCGCTGGCGGCGCGGCGGTAGCGGCGTCGCTGCGTGAGTGCGATGCCCAGGGCGACCAGCAGTGATGCCGCCACAAGGGTGCCCACAAACCAGCCGTGGTGGGGCATCCAGCGCAGGAAAATGCAGGCCGCCGTGATCAGCGTGAAGGAGGTCCGCCGCCAGGCGAGGTCCGTGCGCTCGGGCTGGAGCCCGGGGTCGTTGTGCACCGCCGCCGGTCTGGCTTTCGCCACGGCTACGCCCGCCCGATCACGAAAACGATCAGTACGGCTGCGACGATCGCCCCTCCGATTGCCAGGACCGGGGCGAGCACGGGAGCCGGCAGCGGAGCCTGGAGCCGCATGGCACGCTCCACGTTGAGCCAGCGGAAGAACGAGCCGCCGCCGGTCACCAGCCCCAGCAGGAGCAACAGCACGGCGACGGTCTTCCTCAGTTGCGGGTCAAACAGCTCCGAGGCGAAGGCCTCGACGGCGATGCCGCTGGCCACGAGCGCCAGTGAGGTCCGGATCCAGGCCAGGAATGTGCGCTCGTTGGCAAGGGTGAACCGGGGGTCCGGGTCGGTCCCGCCACCCAGGGATCGGGCCAGGAATCCGCGGCGGTTCCCGACCGACCCCGGGTCCTCCCCGACCGACCCCGCCGCGGTGCCGTTGGCGGCCGGGGTCAGGCCGCCCCGTGCCCCGCCTGTCTTCACGCGATCGGGGGCCTCGTGGCCGGCGTGTGACGTGTCGGGTGTCTCGTCGTGTGCAGTCATGGTGCTCTCAGGATGCCACCCCGCGGAATGATTCCGCATCGCAGCGTCCATGCCACGGCTGGCGCAGGCCACGCTTCGCGGCGAAAACCGCGCCGCTGGTCCGGGCGTTAGATCCCCGGAATGCGCAGCACGTCCACGGCAGCCAGCAGATAGGGCACCGGGTCGGGGTCCGTGCCCGCAGCCCACTGCATCCAGGCCTCGAAAGTCGCGGCCAGGTACGCCGCACACAAGTAGCCTGCGGCGTCCTCGCGAATCCCGTGGTCCAGAAGGTACTGCCGGGCCCGGTCGCGCTGGGGCGCCAAGGAACTGTAGCTCCGGCTGGCCAGTTCGGGATGATGCGCGATCAGGCGCAGGCGCCCCCGCGACACCGCAAGGTCGGGAATGACCGCCACTCCGGCGATCGCGGCGGCCCGCAATCCTGCCATGACGTCGCCGTCGGCCGAGCGCCGGACACGCGCCTCCTCGAGGACCAGCCCGGAGGCCCGGACAGCAGGTTCCATGCCGCCCCAGATGAGGTCGGCTTTGCTGGAGAAGTACCGGTACAGGCTCTTGCGCCCAATCCCGGCTTCGCGCGCGATGTCCTCCATCGAGGTTTGTTCGTAGCCGTTCTCGGCGAAGAGCCGCAGCGCGAGGCCGGCGATGGCATCCGGGTCGATGGTCGCCGGACGCCCGGACGAACGCGTGCTGGCTGGTCTGGAGTCTTGCGCGGGCATTCCACCAGTATTCACCCTTTCATAATGACACAGGGTGTCATAAAGTAGAAAGCGACAGTATTTCGAAACGTTCGGAAGGGCATCATGGGCAACGACGCATCATGGCAGGAAACCACCACCGCGGGCCGTTTCGCCGGCAAAACGGTCATCGTTACGGGCGCCGGTTCGGGCATCGGCCTGGCCACGGCCCTGCGCGTAGCCAAGGAGGGCGGCAAGGTCATCGCGGCCGACATTAGCTCCGAGCGGCTGGACGCACTGGTAGCCGGAAACGGCGGCCTGGACCTGGTCCCCGTGGCCGGCGACATTTCCACCGAAGAAGCCGTCGCCGCCGTCGTTGCCGCCGCCGGCGGGCGGGTCGACGCGCTGGCGAATGTCGCGGGCATCATGGACCACTTCGCCCCGATCCACGAAGTCGACGACGACACCTGGGACCGGGTCTTCCGGATCAATGTCACCGCCCTGATGCGCCTGACCCGTGCCGTGGTGCCGCTCATGCTCGAGGCGGGTTCCGGTTCGGTGGTCAACGTCGCCTCCGAGGCGGGGTTGCGCGGTTCCGCTGCCGGGGCCGCGTACACCGCGTCCAAGCACGCCGTCGTCGGCCTGACCCGGAACTCCTCGGTGATGTACGGGCCGAAGGGTCTGCGTTTCAATGCCGTGGCACCGGGCGCCACCATCACCAACATCGAGGCCACCTGGGGTTCCCAGCTGGCCGTGGAACGGCTCGGCCCGCTGATGGGTGCGAACATCCCCGCCCCCGCCACGGCGGCGCAGCTCGCCGCCTCCATCACCTTCCTGCTCAGCGACGACGGCACCAACGTCAACGGGGCAATCCTTGCCTCCGATGGCGGCTGGTCGGCGGTCTAACGGCATCCAAGAAGGACCGGAGCGGACGACGGCGGAAACCGTCCCGGTGGCTGCGCCGCTAATGCCACTACGCGGCTCTGGATGTGCCAGCGGATTGCATGTTCCAGCTGAACCGCCGTTCCTTTTATGCATCTAATTACCGTTTCCATGGCGTGCTTGAAGAAGCTTTCCGGCCGGAGCAATGCGCACCACTCTTTGCGGAAGTGAGCAGATCTCCTTTTCTATATTTGGGTAGTTCTTCTGTCTTTTCCTGGCAGAGAAGGAACTGTTATGGAATCCTCGATATGGCCCCCAGATGTCAGCGGCACTGCACTCAGAATCCCGATTCCCCCTGTACGCGCGGCCTCCGGCGGGTCTGCTTTGGCTGGCGTGCGCTGGCTCTGGGCGTTTCCAGCCGAGCTGCTTACGGGTCCATTGGCAGGGCAAAAGTGCTGAAACTCAACGAATATGGGCACCCTTTTTGCTGACCGAGTACACCGCTGAAGAGCGAGTCGTAGTTCCCGAGTAGGTCGCCACGGAGACCCAAGTAGAGGCATGCGGGTCGCGCATCGAGTGGAACAAACAACCAAGTACCAGCCACTCGTGACACAACTTTGGGTGAACTTTAGGCTCTAGGCAAGGCCACAGTCAGTGGCAAGTGGGGTTGGGGTTGCTGATATTTCGACGGATGTCTTGAATTCGTCCACTAGGTTCTCATTCGCAGATGGCCAGACCATCGAGGTCCGGAAATTTCATAAGGTGGTGAGGCTTTTGTCTATTCCAAATATGGTCCCTAATTCGCCGGCCGAGCAAATCGCCGCCTCGCCCAGGGCTTCGGTGAGTGTGGTTATTCCGACTCTTAACGAAGAAATGAATTTGCCCTGGGTTCTGCGGCGCATGCCTTCATATGTGGATGAAGTGGTCATTGTGGACGGTCGCTCCCATGACCACACCATTGACGTCGCCCGCGCACTGCGGGTCGACGTCGTTGTGGTGGCGGAACCCCGCAAAGGCAAGGGCATCGCCGTCCGTGCCGGCTTCGCAGCGGCGTCGGGAGACATCATCGTGATGCTCGACGCGGACGGGAGCATGGATCCGCAGGAAATCGGCTGGTTCGTTTCTCCACTCCAGCATGACTACGACTTCGTCAAAGGCTCGCGCTACGTAACCGGGGGCGGGTCGGAGGACCTCACCTGGCTGCGGAACACCGGGAACCGGGTCCTGACCGGGTTGGCGAACACGGTTCTGAGAAGCAACTACTCGGACCTTTGCTACGGCTACATTGCGCTTCGCCGGGAATGCCTGGAGGTCCTCGAGTTGGAGTCGGACGGCTTTGAGATCGAGACGGAGCTGATTGTCAGGGCCGCCCGCGCAGGCCTCCGCATCGCGGAAGTGCCGAGCTTCGAACTTGACCGCATCTCCGGCGTTTCGAACCTGCAGACTTTCCGCGACGGATGGCGGGTCCTCCGCACCCTGGCACGGGAATGCACCTCGTGGGAGGCGCCGACCGCGGGGGCAAGGCCCGAAGCCCTCCGGCGGGTCAAGTACACCTACCCGAACGTCCGGTTTGCCCGCACACCCACGGATCCGCACAGCGTGCTCACCGTGGCGGAAGGAGCCTAAGGTGCTCGACTTCAATTTCCGGCCCACAGCTTCCGTTGTTATCTGTTCCTACACGGAGCAGCGCTGGGAACTACTGATGGACGTCATTGACTCAGTCCACGCCCAGACGCTTCAACCGAAGCAGGTAATCGTAGTGGTGGACCACAACGAGGACCTGTACAAGCGGCTGGTGGCTGCCGTTCAGGACGTCACCCTCGTGGAGAGCACCGGGCTCCAGGGGCTTTCCGGGGCGCGGAACACAGGCGTAGGCCTGGCAACTTCGGAGATCGTGGCGTTCTTGGACGACGACGCAGTGGCAGCCCCGGACTGGCTCGAAAAGCTGACGGCGCTCTACGACGACTCCGACGTCCTGGCGGTTGGCGGGAAGGTCGAGCCGGCTTGGGAAGGCGGCCGGCCCGGCCACTTCGGCCATGAACTGGATTGGATCGTCGGCTGCAGCCACCGCGGCATGCCCAAGGTGGCCTCCGAAGTTCGCAATGTCATCGGCGCCAACATGTCCTTCCGGCTCCAGGTGCTCCAGCAGGTTGGCGGCTTTGATCTCTCTCTTGGACGCCAAGGCACGAAACCGATGGGATGCGAAGAGACCGAAATCTGCATCCGGGCGGCTGTTGGCTCCCCGGGCTCCCGCATTGTGTACGAGCCGGCAGCGCTGGTGCATCACCATGTGCCGGTCCAGCGGGGGACGTTCCGGTACATGCTGGAGCGTTCCTGGTCGGAGGGTTTGTCCAAAGCCCAGGTCAGCCACATCGTGGGACACAAGCGGGCATTGGGCCCCGAGCGGCGCTACGTGCGCAGCGTCCTGCCCCGAGCGGTCTTTTCCGCACTGGCGGCTTGGGGCCGGGGCGCCGACCCCGACGGTTTGCGCCGGGCGGGCGCCTGCGTGTCCGTCCTGGCGACCACGGCCGCAGGGTATCTCTACGGACGCCGGATCGCCCACGGCTCCGGATCGCTGCTGTCCCGCTCAACTCCTGTCCCCGTTAGCGTCCCGCCCTGGAGGGAAGCCACCTGATTGGTGCCGGAATCGGTTTGTGACGGCAACCGCGGGGGCTTAGGGTGCCGGAGTTGTCACGGGTCGATTCGGCGCACCTCGATCGGCCATAGTCTCGCTTCGCCGAGCTTGCCGGCAATTTCTACCGCGCGGTCCAGGTCAACACAATCCACGATGTAATAGCCGGCCACGATCTCTTTCGTCTCCATGAATGGGCCGTCGGTCACGGTGAGCGCGGTGCCGTTGTTTCGGACGAACGTTGCCTCTTCAGCGAGCTCATGAGCTGCCAGGAACTCACCCGTTGCCCTGAGTTCCTGCTGCAATGCCGTGTGAGCCCGCATGATCGCCTCGATCTCGGAAGCGGAGAGTGCGTTCCATTTGTCGACGTTGATTGGGATCAGCAATAGGTGTTTCATTTTTCCCCGTTTGCGGTTGGCGGCGTGGTTTTGTTCCGGTTGGCTTCGGGTGAGGATGCAGGGCTCGTCTCGGCCAGGCGTTTTGAGAGGTAGCGCTGCTCGACCTCCGTTGGGGCGAGGTCCCGGGCCCGCTGATACTCGCAGCTGGCCTCAGTTTTCCTCCCCAGACGTCGCAGCAGGTCAGCTTTCGCGGCCGGCAGGAGGTAGTACCCCTCGAGTGTCCGTGTCCGTTCCAGCTCTTCGATGAGGGCAAGGCCAGCTTCCGGTCCTTGGGACATCGCGACAGCGACGGCCCGGTTTAGCTCCACCACCGGCGACGGCGCAATCTGGGCAAGCGCCCCGTACAGGACTGCCACCCGGGCGAAGTCGGTGCTGCCGGAATCAACGGCGGTCATGTGGCACGCCGCAATGGCGGCCTGGATACGGTAGCTTCCGGGCCGGGATCTCAGCGAAATGCCCAGACGATCGGCGGTCGCGAGCAGCGTCACGGCTTCAACAGTCGCAGCCTGATCCCATGCCCGGCGGTCCTGGTCCTCAAGCGGTACCAGGTCCACGGCGGCGTCCGTCCGGGTCCGGCGCCGGCCGTGGTGAAACAGCATGAGGGCCAGCAGAGCCAGAGCCTCGGGTTCCTGCGGGGAGCCGTTGAGCAAGCCAACCAGCAACCGGGTGAGGCGGATCGCTTCCCTGGCCAGAGGCTCGCGGATCAATGTGCCGCCACCGGTGGCCGAATATCCTTCGTTGAACATCAGATACAGCACGGCAAGGATTCCGGCGGTGCGTTCAGATATCAACTCTGGCGGCGGCACGCGGTACGGGATCCCAGCATCGCGTATCTTCGCTCGGGCCCGGACTAGCCGCTTGGACATTGTTGCTTCAGGGACGAGAAACGCGCGGGCGATCTCACCGGTCGTCAGCCCCGCGACAGTGCGCAAGGTCAGCGCCACCCGGGCAGCGAGAGGCAGGGCAGGGTGGCAACAGGTGTGAATTAGCCGGAGCCGGTCATCCTCGGCAGCCGTTGCTGTGCCTGTCTCGTCGTCCAGTTTTTCGAGCTCGGTGAGGATCGCGAGTTCACCCACGGCCCTCTTTTCGGTGGCCGCGCTCCGCATGCGGTCGATCGCCCTGTTTTTGGCCACCGTTGTCAGCCAGGCCCCGGGATTCCTGGGAACGCCATGCTCCGGCCAATCGATGAGGGCCTTGGCGAACGCATCCTGCACACTGTCCTCGGCCAGGCTCCAGTCGCCCGTCACGCGGATGAGGGTTGCCGTGATTCGTGCTGCCTCAGCGGCGGACGCGGCTTCGACGGCGGCCCGCACGCCTGTCAGTTCCGTCACCCCGGCCGCCGGGCCTACGACTGCTCGCCGAGCGGCCACACGGGCCTGATCTCGATCTTGCCGAACCGGGCCATGGGGTGTTTGGACACCACCTCGATAGCCTCATCGAGATCGGCGCAGGCGATGATGTCATAGCCGGCGATCCATTCCTTTGTCTCGGCGAACGGCCCATCCGAAACCATCACCTCGCCGCCGCGTACCGCGACCGTGGTTGCGTCTTCGACAGGTCGCAGCCTGTCGCCATGCGGATAACGCCGCGGGCTTCCATTTCAGCACCCCATTCGACAATGTTGTCCTCGGCGGCCACATATGCGGGCGCTGTCGGATCGGTGCAGATGAAAAGCATGTACTCCACGATGACTCCTTCTTCTTGGCTGATACACCACCACGACGAACGGGATGACACGAAAAGGACACCTGACGGGAAGATATTTCCGGGCCATCCTGACTGCGTTCAGCGCCCGCGGCCCAGCGAACCATCAGGGGGCGGAAGCCGGAACTAATCCACCACGAGATTCTGATGTCCGTCGATCAGCTCCCGGGCGATGTCGAGGTGGCCCGCGTGGACGGAAGTCTCAGCGAGCACCCGGAACAGGACCTCACGCCCATCGGACATCGGCGGCGCGTCGAACACGCTGGCCGGGGGCCACCACCGGGGAGGGGCATCCAAATCGATCTCCGCCAGGACCTCGTCACTTCTAGCGATTTCGCGCTTGTAGATGTCCATCGCGTCGGCACCGGTCATCGGCTTCGACGCCCAGCCGTTGTGAAGTTCGGCGATCGCCCTGTCATCCCCACCGAGAACAGCCGATATCCAGAACATCTCGTCGTCGAAGGCCAGATGGTTGAGCAGCTGCGTCATCGTCCAGCCGGACGGGACCAAAGCTCGTCCCATATCATCGTCGTCGAGGCCGTCGACTGCTCGGAGAACATGTTCCCGCCCCCTCGCCAGCTGGGCGAGCAATTGGGCGTCGCTCTGGGGTCCCGCCATGCCCCCACCGGCCATCGGGGTTAGGGCGGTGCTGTCCTTGACCCGGTCGATGGTGGCGCCCCAGCCCTCCTGACAGCCGCCGAGTATCAGCTTTTGCACCTCTTCGACGTCAAGGGACTCCGAGAACTCGACTGTAAGGATGAGCGCCGTTTTCGAGCCTGTGTCGTTGAACTGCACCGTGACCACAGGGGCTGTCAGTTCGTTCTCGCCGTCGAGTTCGGGCCAGCCTCCAACTGCTCCCCAGCGGAAGATGAGGCGTTCGTCGGGAACGATCTCCAGGTAGATTCCCCCGGTGGGGTAGCTTAGGCCGTCATTGACGATCATCATCTGTTTCCAGGTACCCCCAACGCGGAGGTCGACCTCTATGGGCGTGGCAGGCGTCGGCATGGCAGGGTTGTAAAACCAAGCAAGGTGCGCAGGATCAGTCCAAGCTGTGAACACCGCATGCCGCGATGCAGCGAGGATTCGGGTAAGAGTGAAGCTTCGATCCTGGGACGGGGGGTCGGTCGTCATCTTTCCTCCGGTTTTGTGAGCCATCGGGGCGATCAGGCGCTATGGCGGGCAGGGCATCAGGCGGTCCAACCGCTTGCCCTAGGAGCCGCGGTTCGCGCCCGAGCCTAATTACGCACCCAGGCAAACACAAGGCTGGTCGTTGCTGTCCGGGGTCACGAGGGCCCAAACCAGATTGCCATTCCCAGGCGGAGGAACCGGAAATTCGCTGCGGGAAGAAGGTTCACGGCAAGATGTGACCATGGAGAACACGGACCAGCAGCCTTGGGTGAAGAACTATCAGCCGGGCGTCCCGGCCCGGATTGAACTGCCCACCGAGTCGCTTGTGGACATGCTGGAGCGTTCCGTGGCCGAGGCCGGCACGGCCCCCGCACTGGAGTTCTTCGGCCGCCGCACCAGCTATGCCGAACTCGGCGAACAGGTCGAACGGGCGGCCGAGGGCCTGCGCCGACTGGGAGTCCGCGCCGGCGACCGGGTAGCGCTGATCCTGCCGAACTGCCCGCAGCACGTCGTCGCCTTCTACGCGGTACTGCGCCTCGGCGCCGTCGTCGTCGAACATAATCCGCTGTACACGTCCCGGGAACTCCGCCACCAGTTCGAGGACCACCAGGCCCGCGTTGTCATCGCCTGGGACAAGGCTGCGTCGGCCGTACGGGACTTCCCGTCCGACGTCGAGATCGACCACGTTGTTTCGGTCAACCTCCTCGAGGCGTTCCCCGCCGTCAAGCGCCTTGCCCTGCGCCTGCCGGTCAAGAAGCTGCGGGCGTCCCGCGAAGCGCTGACCGGTCCCGCCCCGGGAACGACCCCGTGGAAGGCTCTCCTGGGGCATGGCCGGATCGACCCGGAACACCCCCGCCCCTCGGTGGATGACCTCGCCGCGATCCAGTACACCTCGGGAACCACCGGCCGTCCCAAGGGCGCCATGCTCACCCACTTCAACCTGTACTCCAACGCCCTGCAGGGCGAGGCCTGGATGCAGGGCGCCGAGTACCGCAAGGAAATCTTCTACGCGATCCTGCCGATGTTCCATGCCTTCGGCATGACGCTCTACCTCACCTACGGGATCCGCAAGCAGGGCCTTCTGGTGCTCTTCCCCAGGTTCGATCCGGACCTCGTGCTGGACGCCATGAAGAAATCGCCCGCCACGGTCTACTGCGCGGTCCCGCCGATCTACGAACGCACCGCCATGGCCGCCAAAGAAAAAGGCATCTCGCTCCGGTCGTGCAAATACTGCATCTCCGGCGCCATGAACCTGCCGGACCATGTGGTGGAACTGTGGGAGTCGGTCTCCGGCGGGCTGCTCGTGGAGGGTTACGGCATGACCGAGTCCTCGCCGGTCGCGCTGGGAAACCCCTTCCACCCCACCCGCCGCAACGGCACTATCGGGGTGCCGTTCCCTTCGACCCTCATGAAGGTCGTCGACGTCGACGATCCCGCCGTGGAGGTCCCGCCGGGCCAGCCGGGTGAGCTGCTGCTGAAGGGCCCGCAGGTATTCCAGGGCTACTGGAACAACCCTGAGGAAAGTGCCAAGACCCTGACCGCTGACGGCTGGCTGCGGACCGGCGATGTGGTGACCGTGGACGGTGACGGATTCACCACCATCGTGGACCGGGCCAAGGAACTCATCATCACGGGCGGCTTCAACGTCTCGCCCACGGAGGTGGAGACGGTGCTGCGGCTGCACAAGGACGTCAAGGACGCGGCCGTCGTCGGAAAGCCACTCGAACGGGGCGGCGAGATGGTGGTCGCCGCCGTCGAACCCGAACCGGGCAGCACGCTGGATGAGGACGCCCTCCGCGAGCACTGCCGCGAGCACCTGGCCGGCTATAAGGTCCCCAAACGGATCGTCGCCATCCCTGACATGCCCCGCTCGATGCTCGGCAAAATCCTCCGCAAACAGGTCCGCGAGCAGGTCCTGCCGACGCTCTGACCTTCCTGAAAGCCGGGACTCGGCGACGGCGTCATCCGGCCCCGCGGGGGCACTCCCTTGGCTGCATGGAGTTTGGTTCGCATACTGGAAGGGTGCTTTTGCGGCCGGAAAGGGGAGGGGAACGATGAGCGGCGAATCGGGCGGGGCGTTCCGGCGCCGCGTGGAGCGCGCGGCCGAACTCCGCGTGCTCCGGATCAGCGGAATGACGGTGCAGGAAGAGGAAGAGCTGGCCGCCGCCGACGCGAAGGAACGGGAACTGCGTGCAAAGTTCGACGACGCCGCCCGGGCCGAATATCTGATCCGCGATGCCATGGCGCAGGGAAAGTTCGATCACTTGAAGTACGCCGGCAAACCCATCCCCGGCCTGGGCGAGAACTACGACCCTGACTGGTGGGTCAAGGGACTGCTCCAGCGCGAAAGCATCACCGGAATGGGTCCCCCGGCGATCCTGCTCCGCACCGAAGATGCCGGCCTTGACGCACGGATCGACGAGCTGCACTCCGAGAACCAGATCCGTGAGCTCCTGGACGACTTCAACGCGCGGGTTGTCGAAGCCCGTCGGCAACTGCAGGGTGGACCGCCAGTTGTCACCAAGACCCGCGACGTCGAGGCCGAACTCCGGCGCTGGCGGGAACGCCGCGCGGCGCTCGCCGTTGAGCAGGAAGCGTTGCAGGGACCGGAAATCCGCCGCCGATGGTGGCGGCGGATCCGGCCGGGCTCCTAGCCCGCTGCTGCAGCTCGGCTGGCCGCGCCCGTCCGCGGCCCGCGCCGGTCCCGCGCGTCAGTATTTGGCGATCTGGGCCAGGTAACCGTAGAACTTCCCCTTGATCGGACGGAGGGGGTCGCCCTCGAAGCCGAAGTCCCGGTGGTTCTTGTTGTAGTCGGCTGTGAGCTCCTGGAATTGGGCCATCAGTTCCTTGCCCGAGCCCTCACATGCTCCCTCGCTGATGCACAGAGCCAGCGAACCGGCGACGGCGGGGCTCGCGAAACTGGTCCCGTGGGCCACCCCATACCCGCCCGGCACCGTCGAGGTAATGCAGACTCCGGGGGCGGCCACGGTGTGTTCCCGGTCCTCGGATGCGCTGGCGTAGTTAGAGAAGAACGCAGGGTGGTCATCCAACTGGCCCCGTTTCGACCAGTCGTCGGGCCCGCAGATCGGCGCTGCGAGGCCATCGGGCTTACCGTCGAAGTCCGCGATCGCCGTGGCGGTCAGCACTTCGTCGTAGGTGGCCGGGACAAAATCGGCGATGTCTTGGCCGGAGTTTCCAGCCGCTACGGCGTAGGCGACTCCCGCCTTGACGGAGCGGCAGATGGCGTAGTGCATCGGATCCGTTCCCTTGCCGCAGTTGGGGGTCTCGGTGCCCGGTCCGCCGATGCTGATGTTGGCCACCTGGATGTCGTTGTCCGGATTCCCGTCCTTGCGCGTCGCGGTCACCCAGTCGATGGCGCAGATGAGCATTTCCTCCGTGATTACGCCGGTGTCATCAACAACGCGCACAGACCACAGCGGGGTTCCGGGCGCCGTACCGATCACGCCCAGATTGTTGTCCTTTGCGCCGATCACCCCGGCCACCAATGTCCCGTGCCCGACGTCGTCAGTGGAGGTGACCTTGACCGGCGAGCCGGTCGAGCAGTCAATGCCGCCGCGCACATTGAGGTCCGGGTGGCTGGCGTCGATGCCGCTGTCGATCACAGCCACGTTGACGTCTACGGAGCCCCGGCCCCACTGTTGCTGGTCGTCGGGGAGAGTGCCGCCCATCCTCAGCCACCAGAGTGGCGCCACCTGCGTGCTCGGCGTGGCGTCCTTGGGCGTCTCGAACTCCCTGGCCACGGTGATGAAATCCACGCTTGGATCTGCAGCGAGGCGGGCCGCGACGGAGGGCGTCATCGTGGCGGCGTACCCGGTCACGGCGTCACGATAGACCGTGGAAACGGTAAGGCCATAGCTGCTCTGCTGGGCCGCGGCGGCGGTGCCGGCATCAGCCAGGCCGTCCTTCAGCACCACAATGTATTTTTGTTCCTGTTCGGCACCGGTCGAGGGGAGGGCCGCAACGAACACTCCGGCCAGGGCCAGGGTCAGTGCTGCGAGACCGCCGACGATCCGCCGGAACCGTTGCCTGGCTTTAGGCGGGGGAGCGGCGCTCCCGGGATCACGGGGTGGCTCCGCGGCTGTTGGCGCTGGTAGTCGTGCTGATCCCGGACGGCGGACGTAGCTGAACATAATGGCCTCCACTAAGCGTCTTCGCTAATGAGCGCCCCCCGCTCTTAGCTTAGGCCAGCGATTGGATATTGCACACGGACCTTTGGAAATTCTTGGGCGGCCGGCAGCCTAGGTGTATGGCGCCAATACTCCTAGGCGCGTAACCAGTCCTGGTCGAAGTCCGGGTGGTCGTAGTAGGGGAGGGCAAGGGCATTCAGCGACTGTTCCATCCACTCCAGCGACTCCGGGATCCAGCCCGCGTCCGGTTCCGTCCCGCTGACCAACGCTGCGAGGGCCGCCTGCCGGGCGACTTCCACGATGCGGATCAGGCGCCGCTTGGCCTCGCATTCGAGCAGCAGCCGCTGTTCGTACCAGGCTCCGGATTTCGAGACGGTCCGGTCGCCAAGGAGGGTCCGCGCCACGGCCTCGTCCTCGCTGATGCGTTCGGACAGGAATTCCACGATGTCCACACCGCGAGCGTACGCTCGGTCCTTGCCCGGCAGCCAGTTCCGGCTGCGGTGGCACTGCTGCCTAGCGCGCCGCCAAGTTTTCCGCGTCCTCGGGACCCACGAAGTGGCAGGATCCCTTGTGCCGCTCGCGCAGGTCGCAGGTCCGGCCCGTCGGGAGATGGACGTTGCCGCAGAGGCCGGTAACCGCGACGTCCTCGCGGACATGCAGGCTGCTCAGGTCGGGCCGGAACTGGCTTTGCTCGTGGATTTTGGGGCCGCTGGGAGGATCGTGCTCTGGACTGGTCATGTCTGCTGCTCCTTGGAGGGTTGCCGTGCAGGGAGGTGTCAGTCTCGATCTGGGTCCGTGACCAGTTTGGCACCACCGCGTTAACTCCGGGTTACAACTCCGTTAGGTCCTTGTCTCAGGTTCCGGGCCGGGACGCCGACGACGACGGCGGGGCGCGCCGCCGTCGTCGACCTCGCTGCCGTCGCAGCTGGCCACGGTGTCCGGATCAGAAGCTTCTCGCATTGGCCAAGACGGGAAGTTTGGCCCGTACGTGCGGGATGTCGGCCGTATCGATATCGATGACTGCCAACTCCGGTTCGCTGCCCATGGTTGCCAGCGCCACGCCGAGTGGCGAGACCACTGCGCTGCGGCCGATGCCGGTGGGGGCTGTGCCGGCCGAGGGCGCGCCGACACTCGCCGGATCCGCCTGGCCGCAGGCGACGACAAAAGACGTGCTGTCTACTGCGCGGGCACGGACCAGGAGGTCCCACTGGTCCGCCTTGCCAACACCTGCTCCCCAGGAGGCGCACACGATGTTCACGTGGGCGCCGGCACGGGCGTTCGCGGCGAAGAGCGCCGGGAAACGGACGTCGTAGCAGGTGGCCAGGCCGAAGACCGTTCCGCCGACCTCGAACGTCACCGGGGACACGCCGGCGTCGACGGAGTCGGACTCCGCAAAGCCGAAGGCATCAAAAAGATGGATCTTGTCGTAGGCCGATTCGATTCCGGGCCCGGTAACCAGCAGCGTGTTCCTTACCCGGGCGCCCTGGCCGGGGGTGAACATGCCAGCCACGATCGTGATTCCGAGCTCTGCCGAGATGCCGCGCACCGATTCCGCCCACGGGCCGTCCAGTGGTTCGGCCACTGCGTTGAGGTCATTTCCGAAGGCGCACATCGTTGCCTCGGGAAACACGACCAGCTCGGCGCGGGCATCCGCGGCGCGGGCGGCGTATTCTCGGATGAGGTCCAGGTTCAGGTCCGGATCGGCACCTGAAATGATTTGGGCCACTGCTAGACGCATGGGTTTACTCCAGTCTGTTGTATACATAATGTATGCGAAAAATGTCAGGGACGACCGCTTCCGGTCGGGAGAAGGCGTACACCTACCTGCGCGAGAACGTCCTCATCGATCCTGAAATGCAAGGCAAGTTCCTCAACGAGCAGGAACTTGCGGCCGAGATCGGGGTGTCTCGCACGCCCGTCCGCGAGGCACTGCTGCTGCTGGTCTCGGACGGCCTCGTCGAGCTGATTCCCCAGCGCGGCGCGTACGTACCCGTCGTCACCGGCCGGGAGATCTCAGAACTGATGGAACTCCGCGGTGTCCTGGAAAGCCACGCAGCCCGGCTGGTCATTGCGGAGGGCGCTGTGCCCGTTCAGGAAATGCAGGAAACCTTGGATTTGCAGGCTGCGCTGCCAGACACGTTGGCGCCCGAGGCTGCGCGCGAATTCATCAGGCTGGACACCCTCTTCCATCAGCAGCTCATCGATGCGGCGGGCAATGAGTTGATCTCCAGCACCTACAGCAAGCTCCACGTCCGCCAAATCCTCGTGGGCGTTTCGGCACTGTTCCGGACTTCCGGCCGGCGCCATGACGTTTGTGCCGAACACCAGAGCATCCTCGATGCCCTGGTGTCCGGCGATGCGGCCATGGCCCAGGAGGCGATAGACCGTCACCTCGCTGTCACGCGGGACCTCCTGCTGCGCACCTAGCCCTTGACGGCCACGCCGGCATCTTCGCGGCTTGTGGCGGGGCCGTCCAGCATCACTCGGTACTCCTCGTCCTCCGTGGTGTTGGGGTTCCGGCCGAGCGCGAGCCCGACCAGGGTCACCGCAACTGCAACGGCGACGTAGATGGCCACCGGAATCCACGTGCCGAACTGGGACAGCAGCAGGGTGAACATCAGCGGGGCGACGGCTCCGCCGATCACGCCGGCAAAGGTGTAGGCCAGGGAGCTGCCGGTGGAGCGCAGCCGGGGAGAGAACTGCTCCACGATGAAGGCGGCCTGGGGCCCGTACATGAAGGAGTGGGTCATCAGGCCCAGCACAATCCCGATGATCAGCATCGGCTCGTTCTTTCCGCCGAGTACGACAAAGAACACGAAAGCCCAGACGGCTCCGAGCACGGCTGCTGTTCCGTAGACAAGCCGCCGATTGAAGCGGTCCGAGACGGCGCCGGCCAGCGGGATCATGAACAGCTGGAACGCGGACCCGATCAGGACCGCAGTCAGAACCTGGCTGCGCTGATAACCCAGCACCTGGATGCCGTAGGTGAGGGTGAAAACAGTGAACAGTGCGTAGACCACATCGGGGCCAACCCGGCAGAGGGTGGCGGCGACCAGCGGGCGCAGTTCCTTGCTGAACACTTCGCGGATGGGAGCAGAGGGCTGTTCGCCGTGGGCCTCAATCGCCTTGAAGATCGGAGTGTCCTCGAGCTTGAGCCGGATCCATAGACCGAAGCCGACGAGCACCGCGGACATCAGGAAGGCAATGCGCCAGCCGAAGCTGAGGAACTGCTCTTCCGAGAGCATCAGGGTAAGGATCGCGAGGGCACCGTTGGCCAGCAGGTTGCCGGCGGGCGGGCCCACCTGTGCTGCCGAGGCCCAGAAGCCCCGCCGTTTCGGGTCGCCGTACTCGCTCGAGAGCAGGACGGCGCCACCCCATTCGCCGCCGACGCCGACGCCCTGGGCGAAGCGGAGGAGTACCAGGATAATTGGCGCAACGATGCCGATGCTGGCGTAGCCCGGCAGGAGGCCGATCAGCACGGTGGCGACGCCGATGATCATCAGTGTGGTGACCAGGACCTTCTTGCGGCCGATTCGATCGCCGAGGCGGCCAAAGATGATGCCGCCGATCGGGCGCGAAATGTAGCCCACAGCGTAGGTGGAGAACGCCAGAATGGTGCCCGTCAGCGGGTCCGAGGACGGGAAGAAGATGATCGGGAAGACGACGGCGGCCGCCGCTGAGTAGACGGCGAAGTCGTACCATTCAAGTGCCGTGCCGGTCAGGCTGGCGGCAAAGGCCTTGTACAGCCCCTTGGGGCGAATCGGCGCGTCCGGCTGCGCTGCTGTTCCGGACGTCGTGGTTGGGGCGTTGCCCATACTGTTCCTCCACAAAGTTACGAAGTGATGCCTGTCACGCTGGCATTAAATGTATACATTACGCATACTGGATGTACATTGGCGACTGTTTCTGGTTTCCGGTTTGTAAATTTTCCCAGCCCCAACAAGCAAAGGACGTGCTCGCATGGTTACGTTGAGCTTCGAACTACCCGATGGAAGTACCCGCAACGTCGAGGTCCGGCATCTCCTGAACGCGGGATACGCGGGCCGCGAGCAGGACGAAGTCCAGGCCCATATTGAAGAATTGGCGCTCCTGGGTGTCCCCGGGCCCACCACGACGCCGGCGCTGTATCCCRTATCGCCGTACCTCGCCCAGCAGACCTCCGAGGTCCGCGTACAGCACGCCCGGACTTCCGGCGAAGCGGAGTGGGCGATGGTGATCACCGAGGATGATGTCCTGCTGACGGTGGCATGCGACCATACCGACCGCGAACTTGAAGTCCACGGCGTTGCCTGGAGCAAGAATGCCAGCCCGGACGTGCTGGGCCGCAAGGCCTGGCGGCTCGACGATGTGCGGGGCCGCCTGGATCAAATCACGCTGAAGGGGTGGGTCGGCGCGGGCGATGAACCCGACACACTTATCCAGGACAGTACGCTGGGGGCACTCCTCACCCCCGACTACTGGCTGGATGTCCTGGCTGAGCGCGGACTCAAGCAGCCCGGCACTGTGCTGATCTCCGGCACTGTTGCGATGAATGCCGGTGTTGACCAGTTTGCACGGAGCTGGAAGGTGGAAATGACCGATCCCGCCGCCGGGGCAAGTGTTGATGCCAGCTACATTGTGGACCGCATGCCCGAACCAATCGGCTGATCGGAAACTGCACACCCCAGCGGGTCGACGGCGGCGCCTGGACGGCCGCCGCGTCGACCTCGCTGCCGGTTTCGCCGCCGGAACAAAACAGCAAAGTTGAATGTTCAATAAAATATGGACTTTGGTATCTTCACTTTCGGCGAGCTCTCCCGCAACCTCCGCACCGGCAAAGCGCTGTCCCCGCAGCAGCGCCTGAAGGAGATCATTGAGCTCGCCAAACTGGCGGATCAGGCGGGCTTGGGGTTCCTGGGCCTCGGCGAGCATCACCGGCGCGACTTCGCTCTGTCAGCCCCCGAGATCGTCCTGGCGGCCATCGCCAGGGAAACCACGACGCTGCGGCTCAGCACAGCCGTCACGGTGCTCTCCACCCAGGACCCGGTGCGGCTCTTCGAGCAGTTCGCCACCCTGGACCTGATCTCCGACGGGCGCGCGGAGATCATCGCCGGCCGGGGCGCCTTCATCGAGTCCTACCCGCTGTTCGGCCACGAACTGGAAGACTACGACGCCCTGTTCGAAGAGAAGCTGCAGCTGCTCCTGGAATTGCGGGACAATGCCGCCGTGACCTGGCAGGGGACGCTGACCCAGAGCATTCCCGGGATGGACATCGCGCCGCGCCCGGTCCAGGGCAGGCTTCCGGTGTGGGTCGGCGTCGGCGGCACTCCCGCCAGCTTCGCGCGGGCGGGACGTTTGGGTCTTCCCCTGTTCGTTGCCCTGCTGTCCGGACCCGCCCGGTTCCGCCGGCTGGTGGAGCTCTACCGCCAGTCGGCCGCCGACGCCGGACACGACGCCGGCGCCCTGCAGGTGGGGGCCGGCGGTCACTTCTACGTGGCGCCCACCTCGCAGCAGGCACGCGACACTTTCTACCCCTATTACCGGGCCTATTTTGAACAGAATATGCCGCGCCCGGTGGACCATTTTCCGCGCTCCACCTTCGATGACTGGGCCGAACCCGGCGGCGGCCTGCTGGTGGGCAGCCCGCAGCAGGTCATCGAAAAACTGCTGGAAATTCAGAACACGCTCGGCACCAGCCGCTACATGGCCCAGATCGGCCTTGGCGGCCTGCCGTTTACCGAGACCGCCCGGTCCATCGAGCTGCTGGCCACCGAGATCATGCCGGCCGTGAACCGGGAAATCGGGACCGTCCAGCCGGTTCGGAGCGGCACTTCAGTCCTCGACGGCGAGCGGAATCTCCAGGAACCCGCCCGCGGCGTCCCGGCTGCTCGCGGTCCCGAGATGCCGGCTTAGCCGCCGCATCCGTTCCGCGATCTGCCGGGGCGATCAGGAGTTCCATGCGGGCCTTCGTCCGCCGGACCAGCTCCAGCAGCTCCGTCACCCTGCGGTCGCTGGCTACCGCCGGCACGTAGAAGACGTCTGGCCCGCGGCCCGCTTCCCAGTCCGGCTGGTTGTCGGTGAAGGCAATGAGCCCGACGCCGGTCCCTGACACGCGGCGCACCGCGGGCCTGCAGGCGGCGTCACGGTCCAGTCCGGCACCGGCATGCAGGAGCTCAGGACTCGTAGTTTTCCACCTGCTCGACGGGGCGGGGCTCCGCGTCATCAGGGTTTTCGCCGTACTGCAGCTTGGCCCGGCGCTGCCTCAAGAGGTCCCAGCACTGGTCCAGATCCTCTTCGATCCGCTTCAACCGGGCGTGCTCCGGACTGTGTTCATAGTCCGGCGAGGAGGACGGCGCCTTTTCGCGGAGCGTCTGCTCCTCTTCCACCAGCGCCGAAATTCGCTCCAGGATGTGTTGTTCGTCCATGACGGCCTTCTTTTCGGGTAGCAGTCCTACCGCCAGACTAGCGAGGCCGTGATCCGCTGGCCAGAGGATGAATAACCGGGGAGGGGCCATGAAATAATCAGCTTGCTTATTATTTCATGGCTTCCTAGAGTTGACTCCGTAAGGCATCAAACTCTCCGAGTGGAGGGCGCCGGCCGTTCAGCGGCGGTGTTGACCTCCCCGGGCACCAGAGGAGGACCCATGTCACAGCACAATATTGCCGGTAAGAAAGTCGCGTTCCTGCTCACGGACGGCGTGGAGCAGGTGGAACTGACCAGCCCCTGGAACGCCGTGAAGGAAGCCGGCGGCGAGCCCACCCTCGTGGCGCCCAAGAGCGGCAAGCTTCAAGGCTTCGACGGCACCGAAAAGGGGCAGAAGTTCGACGTCGACATCACCGTCGCCTACGCTAACGCCGCCGACTTCCATTCGCTGGTGATCCCCGGCGGCGTCGTCAATGCGGACCACCTCCGCGCCGACAAGGATGCCCAGGCCTTCACCCGTGCGTTCTTCGAGCAGCACAAGCCGGTGGCCTCGATATGCCATGGCCCCTGGCTGCTGATCGACGCCGGCGTCATCACCGGCCGGAATGTCACGTCCTACCACACCCTCCAGACCGACCTGAAGAACGCCGGAGCCAACTGGAGTGACCAGGAGGTGGTGGTGGACCAGGGCCTGGTGACCAGCCGGAACCCGCACGATCTCCCCGCATTTAACGACAAGCTGCTGGAAGAGATCGCAGAGGGCGAGCACGCCGGACAGACGGCCTGAGGGGCAGTGCCACGCAGGGGGACCGTGCCAGGGGCCGGGAACCGGCGGCGGCGCCTATCCTAATCGGTTGATTTGGGGCAGGATGTGCCATGTAAAAGTGCGCCGGCCGCGCCCGCAACATGGCACCTTGGCCGGCGCCCCAGCTGCAAGGAGTCCCGGATATGACCACGCTTAACCCGTACTTGAGCTTCCGCGACAACGCCAAAGAAGCCATGACTTATTACCACTCCGTGTTCGGCGGTGAACTGAACCTCAGCACTTTCGGTGAATACCACGCCAGCGAAGACCCCGCCGAGCAGGACAAGATCATGCACGCCATGCTGACCACCGAGAAGGGCATGGTGCTGATGGGAGCGGACACTCCCAACGGCATGGACTACACGCCCGGCACCAGCATCTCCGTGTCCCTCAGCGGTTCCGACGAGGCCGAGCTGCGCGGCTACTTCGACAAGCTCGCCGACGGCGGGAGCGTTACGGTGCCGATGGAGAAGGCGCCCTGGGGAGACATCTTCGGCATGTGCACGGACAAGTTCGGCACCGACTGGCTGGTCAACGTCGGACCGGAGCCGGGCCAGGGCTAGGGACGTCCCAAGCGGTCCATTCGTCCCGTTCCTCCGCCGGGCCTGTCGCTTTCTGGCGTCACTGGCACTGGCGGAGGCGTGGGCCTCCACGGGTCTTGGCCGCGGGGAATGCACGTCGATGAGACTTCCGGCGACTGGCGCCCACGCCCTTCCGCTGTATTCCCCTCCTGCCGGGGACGCGGTTATCCTGAAATCGGTCGGGACACCGCATCTTCTTCGAGTCCACCCTCCCGGCCCGGAGAGGCATGCCATGAACGAGAAGCTCCACCTCACGCCCGAGGACGAGTTCCCCGAGGACCTCAGCAAGGTGGAAGACACGGAGTTGCAGGTCCTCGACAGCCAGGTCCAGCGCCAGCTGGACTACGAGTACGTGGTGGAGGGTGAACCGAACCCGGAGACCGAGTTCAGGCACTACGACCTGGACGAGGAGTTCAGCGAGCGGGACAAGCGCGCAGACTGACCGGCGGAATCTGTCAGTATGCTTACTAGACGCTGCCCGGCGGCGTACAGAAAGCGCTGAACAGAAAAGAGCACACAATGAGCAGGCCCGACCGCTTCGAGATTGAGGCCGCAGGCCAGCTCGGCCACGTTTTTGTCTCAAGGGGCCCAGCCGGCCCCTTGCCCGCACGGCCCGCCGTCGTCCTCATCCACGGAATCGGCGTTTCACACCGTTACTTCCGAAGGTTGCACGGGCGGCTGGCGGAAACCGGCGACACCTACTCGATCGACTTGCCCGGGTTCGGCGCGACTCCAAGGCCCGCCCACGCTCTCTCGGTCGCTGACCACGCCACCTACATCCTTGGCGCCCTGGAACAGCTCGGAGTCCTCGAGTTTGTGCTCGTCGGGCACTCGATGGGAAGCCAGTTCGCGGTCGAGGCAGCACTGCAGCAGCCTGACCGGGTGTCCCAGCTGGTCCTGATGGGGCCGGTGGTCGATTCAAAACGCCGCTCCGTCCTGCAGCAAGCCCTGGCACTGGGCCGTGACAGCCTCTTCTTCGAAAGCCCCTCCTCGAACGCCCTCGTCTTCACGGACTACCTCCGCTGCGGCCCAAGCTGGTATCTGAAGACCCTGCGCGTCATGATGGATTACCACACCGAGGAGCGGGTCGCTTCAATTGCGGCGCCGGTCCTTGTGCTGCGGGGCGCCAACGACCCGGTCGCGTCCGCGGACTGGTGCCGCCGGTTGGCCGCGCGGGCTGCCCAGGCGAGGCTGGTCGAAATCCAGGGCACCGGCCACGTGCTGCAGCACAACCGCGCCGCAGAAGTGGCTGAAGCGATCCTGGGCTTCGCGGGGACCCACGCAACGGCCAAGGAAACTTTGCGGGAGAATCCGGCATGAGCGGGGTGCTTCAGGCTGCCCGCTGGTGGGTCCAGGACTACCTCTACGCCGCGGGGCGGCAGATCGTCGGCGCCGCGTCGCGGACCAAGCCTGAGCATTTCCTCAGCGGCGCGGGCCGGCCCGTCGTCGTGATTCCCGGAGTCTACGAGGACTGGCGCTTCATGCTGCCGCTGGTCCGGCGGCTGCACGAGGCCGGCCATCCGGTGCATGTGCTCGCGCTGCTGCACCGGAACCGGCTCGCCGTGCCCAAGGCCGCGGATCTGATCGCCGGCTACATCCGGGATCGTGACCTGACCAACGCAATGATCGTCGCCCACAGCAAAGGCGGGTTGATCGGCAAGTTCGTGATGATGCAGCTGGACCCGGAACGCCGGATCGCCGGCATGGTGGCGGTCTGCTCGCCGTTCTCAGGCTCGCGCTACGCCTCGTTCATGCTGCTGCCGAGCCTGCGCGCCTTCTCGCCACGGAGTGCCGTGACCATGCAGCTCTCCCGCGAGGAGCGCGTCAACGAACGCATCACCTCGGTGTACGGCAACTTCGACCCGCACATCCCTGAAGGCAGTGTTCTGCCGGGCGCACGGAATATCCAGCTGGACACTGCCGGCCACTTCCGGATATTGGCCCACGAGGACACAATCCGCACCATCCTGGAGGTGGCCGCCGAAGAACCCGCCGGAGCTCCCGCCCCGCCTCCCGGGTTCCCGGCCTAGACGTCGAAGTGCGTGTGGATGGGACCCTGGCCAAGCGACTCCACGAGCCCCGCAGCCACCACGTTCAGCTTGATGTTGCGCGCACTTGAGGCCGACTTGAGCAGCTCGAACGCCTCGGCCTGGCTGCAACGGTTCTGCGCCATGATGATGCCCACTGCAACATCGATGCTGGTCCTGCTCTCCAGCGTGGCCTTGAGGTTCGCCGCAGTGTCGCTGTAATGCGCAAAACGCACCGCCAGCCGCAGCGCCAGAGAGGTCTGGCTCACGAAGTCCCGGGCCAGTTCCAGCGCCCGGCCGTCGAACCGGCCCGGCCGATGCGAGTAAAGATTGAGGGCCGCGCGGGTGTCACCGTCAAGCAGGAAAGGCACGGCCAGGATGGAACGCACGCCGTGGCCCCGGACCGTGGCGGCGTATTGCGGCCACCGGGCGCAGTCCTCCACCTCCGGGATGTGAACGGTTTCCTGTTCCCGGGACGCCGTCACACACGGGCCGTCGCCGAAGGCGTACTGGATTTCATCCATGGCCTGGGCTGCCGCGCTGCTGCTGGCAACAGTTGCAGCCTTCCGGTGCCGGAAGAGCGTGATTCCGCAAAGGACCTCGTCGCCGGGTTCCGAGAGGCTGCGCGCGGAAACGCGAGCCAGTTCGCGCAGGAACTCCTCGACGTCGGAGCTGTTGAGCACCAGTTCATGCAGGTGCTGGTCGGTTGAAGTTGCGGTTGATTCGCTAACCACTATCTCGTCGTGCCGTTTCACTCAGGTCAACACGATCCGGACGGGCAGCGCGCCTCCAGCCGCAAAGCGGTGGGGGACGGCAGAGAGCCGGATCGAAGAACAATCCAACGGCTCGCTGCAAAACCGTACCGGGAAATTATATACAGCCGGATCTGGTGCCACTGAACGGGACGGCCAAGGTGGAGCAACCGCCGTACAAGCTCGCGGACGTACCCTAAGACATAACTCGTAGTTCGATTGGAAACTCCGTGCCAGAGCTCGATACCCGGGAACCGCGCTCCCTCCTCCTCGCGATCGCCGACGCCGCCCACCGGCCCGCGAACGAGGTCCTCGAGCGGCTGGGGTCGAGCGTGGAAGGACTGAGCAGCAGCGAGGCCGCCCAACGGCTCCTTGAAGTGGGGCCTAACGCGGTACGAACCCACCAGGCCAGCGGATGGTCGGTCCTGGGCCGGCAGCTGCGCAGCCCCATCCTGATCCTGCTGCTCGCTACAGCCGGTCTCTCGCTCTTCCTCGGTGACGCCACGAACTCGATCGTCATCGGTGTCATCCTGCTGGTCAGCGTCGGACTCGGGTTCAGCAACGAATTCAGGGCGGAACGTGCCGCGGAGGCGCTGCACTCCCGTGTCACCCACCGTGCCGTGGTGGTCCGTGACGGAACGCCCGTGGAAGTGAACGTCACCGCACTGGTGCCCGGCGACGTCGTACACCTGGCCATCGGTGCGATCATCCCCGCCGACGTGCGGCTGCTAAGTTCCAAGGACCTGCTCTGCGATGAGAGCATCCTGACCGGGGAGTCCATGCCGGTCGGCAAAGACTCCGCCCCGGTGCCTGGGACGGCGGCGCTGGGGGACCTGACATCCTGCCTGTTCATGGGGACGGTGATTCAGGGCGGCAGCTGCACCGGTGTGGTGGTCTCCACCGGCGGGCGGGCCGAATTTGGCCGGATCGCATTGGGCCTCGGCGAGCGCCAGCCCCAGACAGAGTTCCAGCTGGGCCTGCAGCGGTTCTCCTACCTGCTGCTCCAGGTCGCGGTGGGCCTCACGTCCCTGATCTTCATCGCCAACCTCTTGCTGCAGCGGCCCGTCATCGAGTCGCTGCTGTTCTCACTCGCGATCGCCGTCGGAATCACGCCGCAGCTGCTGCCCGCCATCGTCAGCACGAGCCTGGCGACCGGAACGCGGCAGCTGGCCAAGCGCAAAGTCCTGGTCAAACGGCTGGTCTGCATTGAGGACCTCGGCGACATGGACGTCCTGGTGACTGACAAGACCGGGACGCTGACGGAGGGCAAGATCAGCTTCACTGCCGCCCTGCCCGCCGGCCCCGGCGTCTCCGCCGATGAACTGCTGACCCTGGGGCTCCTCGCCACGGAAGCGGACTACGCCGAATCCCAGGGGTCCCCGGTGGGCCTAAATCCGTTGGACGCCGCGCTGTGGGCCTCCGCCGGTGCGGCCGCCTTCCCCCCGGACCGGTATCGGCGCCTCGACGTTATCGACTTCGACCATCTGCGGCGGAGGACCAGCGTGCTCGTCACCGACGCGGGAGCCGGGCCCCGCATCATCACCAAGGGGTCTCCCGAAGACGTTTTGGCGCTCTGCGGGCCCACCCCTGCCGGCGTGCAGGCGATGCTGGACCAACAGTTCGACGCCGGATCCCGGGTTGTTGCCGTCGCCACCCGGGCGGCCGATGGCGCGACAGTCATCGGCCCGGCCGACGAACGCGGCCTGGTCCTCGCCGGCTTCCTCATCTTCCTGGACCGGCCCAAGCCCAACGTCCGCGCCTCCCTGGACCGGCTTGAGGAGCTCGGCATTACGGTCAAGATCGCCACGGGAGACAATCCCAAGGTGGCAGAAAAGGTCTGCGAAGAGCTCGGCGTACTCTCCGGCGGGACACTTACAGGCGCCGCAGTCGAGGCCATGTCCGATCCGGAACTGGCCGCCGCGGCCCGCGAGGCCAGCATCTTCGCACGCGTCTCGCCCGAACAGAAGGCGCGGATCATCAGGCTCCTGCGGCAGAGCGGAAGGTCCGTAGGGTTCATGGGCGACGGCGTGAACGACGCGCTGGCGCTGCACGCCGCGGACATCGGTGTTTCCGTCGACAGCGCCACCGACGTCGCCAAGGACGCCGCCGACGTCGTGCTGCTGGACAAGGATCTGGGCGTCCTGGCCGAAGGCGTGATGGAAGGACGGCGGATTTTCGCGAACACCATCAAATATGTCCTGATGGGCACTTCCAGCAACTTCGGCAACATGTTCAGCGCCGCCACGGCCTCCGTGGTGCTGAGCTTCCTGCCGATGCTGCCGGGACAGATCCTGCTGAACAACCTTTTGTACGACGCCGGCCAGCTCGCCATCCCGGGGGACCGGGTGGACAAGGAACAGCTCCTGGCACCATCGCACTGGGACATCGGTTTCATCCGGCGCTTTATGTTCGTGTTCGGCCCGATCAGCTCACTGTTCGATTTCGCCACGTTCGCCCTGATGCTGTTCGTCTTCGACGCCGTTCCAGGGGAATTCCGGGCCGGCTGGTTCATCGAGTCCATCGTCACGCAGACGCTCATCATCTTCGTCATTCGGACCCGACGCGTGCCTTTCTTTCGCAGCAGGCCGTCGCTGGGCCTGATCGGCGCGTCCCTGGGCGTCATGGCCCTCGGTATCTACCTTCCGCTCTCGCCGCTGGCCGGTGTGCTTGGCTTCGATCCGCTGCCCGTCCCGTTCTTCCTCGCCCTGTTGGGGATGGCCGCCGTGTATTTGGTGCTGGTTGAAATAGCCAAACTCTGGTTCTATGCCCGGGCCGCGCAGCAGCGGGTCCCGGCCCCGCCTGCGGGGGCGCGCCGCCGCGGCCGCGCCCACCACATCGCGCGCCGTGCTGCGCGGTTTAGCACCGCCAAGACCGGACCACTGCGCCCCCACCGCGGACCGCGCCGGGGGCGCAGGTCAAACCGGGCATAAAGGCCCTCACATCCCCCGGGTTCCTGACAGATAGTGGGAGGAACGGCGAACTGGTCAATTTCCCAGCCTGCGGAGCGCACGCCTGGATGGAGGCCACGGCCGGTATCTCGATTGGAAAGCCAAACCGATGAGCATCTTCGAAGACAGGGTCGACGCCGGGCGGCAACTGGGACGGCGGCTCGCGGAACTGCGGGGCCAGGACATAGTGGTCCTGGGCCTGCCGCGCGGCGGCGTCCCCGTCGCCTTCGAAGTCGCCGCCGCCCTCGATGCGCCCCTGGACGTGATCGTCGTGCGGAAACTCGGACTTCCTTACCAGCCCGAGCTCGCCATGGGCGCCATCGGGGAAGGCGGCGCCCGGGTGCTGGAAGAACGCGTACTCGCCCATGCCCGGGTCAGCGACATGGAGTTGCAGGCTGTTGAGGACCACGAGCGCGCCGTGCTGGAGAACCGGGTGCTCCGGTTCCGGAAAGGCAGGACCCGCCAAGACCTCACCGGGCGTATCGCCGTGATCGTCGACGACGGAATCGCCACCGGATCTACGGCCAGGGTCGCCTGCCGGGTCGCCCGGCAGCTTGGCGCAGCGAGGGTGATCATGGCGGTACCGGTGGCGCCGACCGACACCCTCGGCAGCCTCACCGAGCCCGACGAGGTGGTCTGCCTCGCTACACCGCACCAGTTTTCCGCGGTCGGCTACCACTACCGGGATTTTTCGCCCACCGAGGACGACGAGGTGGTGAAGCTACTCGACGCCGCGGCCAAGCGCCTGGGGAACTCGCCGCCTGCGTCCCGGAAACCGGCCGCGGCCGGCGCGGACGCCCCCGCGGAGATTGACGAGGAAATCGAGATCCCGTCGCGAGGGGTACGGCTCCAGGGCCAGCTGCATTTGCCGGTCCCTGCCCGGGGCATCGTGTTGTTCGCGCATGGCAGCGGCAGCAGCCGCCACAGCCCCCGGAACAGGTATGTGGCCGGGGTGCTCCAACAGGGCGGGCTCGGCACACTGCTGCTGGACCTGTTGACGCCGGCGGAGGAACGGAACCGGGCCAACGTTTTTGATATCGAACTGCTGGCCCGCCGGCTGTCCTCGGCTACGGACTGGCTCGTCTCGCGGCGGGATACGGCTTCCAGCCCCGTTGGCTATTTCGGAGCCAGCACGGGTGCCGGGGCTGCGCTCTGGGCCGCTTCGGAGCCGACCGCAAGGGTCGACGCCGTCGTCTCCCGCGGCGGCCGACCCGATCTGGCCGGTCCCCGGCTCTCCGCCGTCCGGGCGCCGACGCTGCTCATCGTGGGCAGCTCCGACCACGAGGTCCTGGAGCTCAACCGCAAGGCGAAGTCCATGATGCGCTGCCCCAACCAGTTGGCCGTCGTCCAGGGCGCCACGCATCTGTTTGAGGAACCCGGTACGCTGGCGGCTGCCGCCATCCTCGCCCGGGACTGGTTCGTCGACTACCTGCTGCCGGCCAAAACCGGTCCCCTGGCGTAGCGTCAGACCCGGCGCACCTGGGGGCGGCCGGCGCAGGGTACAAGGGCACCAAGGCTGCCTGCCGGCCGGTTACCGGTCCCGTCCCTCGGCCCGGGACTTGAGGCCCAGCAGTATGCGCCGTTCCATGATGAACTGCATGGGCTCCAGAACCGACCGGAGGATCAGTCCCACGGCCAGGGGCGAATAATCGTAGCGCGTCCGGGACAGCAGCCGGGTGGTGCGTTCATCGACGGGATGCAGGACAAATGTCCAACCCAGTTCCAGCCGCGAGCCTGCGGGTGCAACGATGGAGGAGGTGATCTTCCCGGTGCGCGGATCCATGGTGCCGCCGAGACCCAGCACGGAGCCGGCCTCCAGCCGCCGGACCGGAATGCCGACGTCGGGGCCGAGCGGGATGACGTCGCCGACGTCGAGCCGCTGTTGTTCGGGCAGGATCCGGTCCGCGCCGCGCATGCCGGGGCCCGCGGCGTTCTGAAGCGCAGCGTAGCTGTACATTCCGCCTCGTCCGGCAGCCAGCTGGACGAGCCAGGGCCAGACGTCCGCGGCCGGTGCGTTGATGGTGACGGCACGGGTGCTCTGCATCCGAGGCGTGCGAACGAGCTCGTCGCCGGGAAGCGGCCCGGCAGCTTCCTGAGCGCTCGCACCCCAGCGCAGCAGCCGCGGCCGGACGGCCAGGACGTAGCAGGCAGCGGCGGCTGCCGCGGCCAGTGCCGCCACCGGCCCGCGGAGCCGGAGGGATGCGGGGGACCGGCTCATCCGCCCGGCTGTTGTCTTCCCGGGCCGTCGCCGACCACGAGCACCGGGCAGTCGACAGGGGAACTGGCCATGCGGCCGGCGAGCCGAAGCGCCGTCGTCGAGAAGTCCGAACCGTCCACTCCCGCGACCATCCGCTGATCAGCGTTCATGGCCCCCAGCCTGCCCGGTCCGCCCGGCAGAGCCTAGGGCCAAAAGTCACCCGGGGCTGGGCACCGTCCGCCGCCCGCCCTAGGGTGGAACAAACCACCACCTAACCCCGCCGTTTTAAGGAGTGCCGATGAGAGTTGCTGTTACCGGAGGAAGCGGAAAGCTCGGCCGGAGCGTCGTCCGGCGGCTGAGCGAGGACGGCCACGAGATCACCAACCTGGACCGCACCGGCACGCGCGGACGCGGATTCACCGAGGTGGACCTGCGCGACTACGGCCAGGTGGTGGATGTGTTCCTGGGCCTTGAGGACCGGCACGCTGGGTTCGACGCGGTGGTGCACCTGGCCGCGATCCCGGCTCCGGGCCACGCCCCGGACGCCGCGACGTTCGAGAACAACATGCTGTCGACCTACAACGTGTTCCAGTCGGCCCGCCGGGCCGGGATCAAGAGAATTGTCTACGCGTCCAGTGAGACTGTGCTGGGACTGCCGTTCGACGTCGACCCTCCCTATGTCCCGGTGGACGAGGAATACCCGGCCCGGCCGGAAAGCACCTATTCCCTCGTCAAGCACCTCGAGGAGCAGATGGCGATCCAGCTCACCCGCTGGGACCCGGAGCTGAGCATCACCGGACTGCGCTTCTCCAACGTGATGGACCCCGAAGACTACGAGGAGTTTCCCGGCTTCGACGCCGACGCGCGGCTGCGCAAGTGGAACCTGTGGGGCTACATCGACGGCCGGGACGGCGCGCAGGCCGTGGCCCGCGCCCTCGAACACGGCACCCCGGGGTTCGAGGCGTTCATCATCGCCAACGCGGACACGGTGATGAGCCGCTCCAGCGCCAGCCTCGCAGCGGAGGTGTTCCCGGACGTGCCCGTGACCAAGGAGCTCGGTGAGCACGAAACCCTGCTCTCGATCGACAAGGCCAAGCGGCTGCTTGGATACGCGCCGGAGCACAGTTGGCGGAACTACCACCCGCTCCGCACCACTCCCACCGAAGACTGAACGCAGAAGCAACGCGGGGTCACCTCGAGCCCATCGCCTGGGGCCAACATGGGCCGTAGCTGACCCCGCGGTGTGGCTGATGTGGCGGGTGAGGGGCTAGGCGGCGGGGCCGTGCTGGTGGCTGGACCAGATGTCGCCCATCTCCTCGGTGGACTGCTCCACGATCCGGCTCATGGCGGCGTGTGCCGCGTTCGCCTCGCCGCGCTGGATGGCGCTGGCCACATCCACATGCAGCTGCAGCGCTTCATGGTGCGGCAGGTGCGGCATCAGGCCGTGCTCGGTGCGCCCGGTCAGGACCTCGGTGACGAGGTTGTGCAGCTGGGAAAACATGGGATTCCCGGAGGCTTTGAGCACCGCGGCGTGGAACTCGATGTCCAGCCGGAGGAATTCGTCGTTGTCCCCCCGCTGGCCCGCCGCCCAGAGCCGCGCCGCCTGTGAGACGAGATCGCTGGCGGCGTCCAGGGAAGCGCGCCCGGCGGCGAGCCGCGCGGCCTGGGGTTCAACGGCGCCGCGGAGTTCGTTCAGTGCCTGCAGCTGCTCCAACCGCCTGGAGGAGGCCAGCCGCCAGCGGATCACCTGCGGATCGTAGGCGTTCCAGGCGTCTTCCGGCTGCACCACCGTGCCCAGCCGCCGTCGTGATTCCAGCATGCCCTTGGAGGAAAGCACCCGCGCGGCTTCCCTGACCACCGAGCGGGAGACGCTGTGCTGCGCCTCGAGCTCGTCCAGCCGGAGGATCGAGCGCGGCGCCAGGGTCCCCTCGGCAATGGCGAGCCCCAGGTTTTGGACCAGCACGGAATGCAGGTCAGCTGAGGACTCCGCCTTTGGGGTTTTCATAAATAAATCATACGGGTGGGACGCAAGGGGTTGTTTAAGTCTGCTTTATTTATCTAAGATCACTTCCAGAGCAGATGTAAAGATGCATTTGCAGCCGGCTGGACCGTGATGCCCAGCCCTGAAGAACCAAGGGAGTCGTAATGAAGCGACGTTCGATCGTGCAGTACGCGGCTGTCGCCGCGGCCCTGTCTCTGGGCCTCACCGCCTGCGGCGGCGCCAGCGGCAGCAGCGATGCAAAAGCCGCCGGCACCGTCCGGGTCACCCTCGCGAACCACGTCTGGACCGAGGGCATCAAGGCAGCCATTCCGGAATTCGAAAAGTCCAGCGGCCTCAAGGTCGAGCTGACCCAGCTCGGTGAGGACCAGCTCTCGGACCAGTACAACGTCAAGCTCAACGCCGGCAGCGACGAGATCGACGTCATGATGTACCGTCCGCTGCAGGAGGGCAAGGCGTTCGCAAAGAACGGCTACCTCGCGGACCTGACGTCCAAGGTCTCCTCGGACTCCAGCTGGGACTGGAAGGATTACCAGGAGGGCCCGGTCAAGGCCACCACCGCTGACGGCAAGGTCGTTGGCGTCCCGATCATCACCGAACGCGAAGTGCTCTACTACCGCAAGGACCTGCTCAAGGCGGCCGGCCTCGAGGTTCCCAAGACCATGGAAGAGCTCGAAGCAGCGGCCAAGGCCATCAAGGCTTCCTCGCCGGACACCGCAGGCTTCGTGGCCCGCACCGGCAAGTCCGCCGCCGTCACCCAGTTCTCCAGCTTCCTCTACAGCTTCGGCGGCGACTTCACCGATGCCAGCGGCAAGTCCGCCGTCAACACCGACGAAGCCAAGAAGGCCTACGCCTTCTACGGCGGCCTGATCAAGAACTACGGCCCGGCCAACGTCAGCACCGACATGAGCTGGCCCGAGGCGATGGCCATCTTCACCCAGGGCAAGGCAGCCTTCTACACTGAGGCCGACTCGCTCTACAAGAACGCCACCGACCCGGCCAAGTCCAAGGTCGCCGACTCCGTCGGCTTCGCCGCGCTGCCCGCCGGACCGGCAGGTTCCAAGCCGTACAACATCCCGTCGTGGGGCCTCGCCGTCAATGAAGCCTCGGGCAACCAGGACAATGCCTGGAAGTTCATCCAGTGGGCCACCAGCAAGGAACGCACCCTCGAAGCGCAGAAGGCCGGCGTCCCCGGACCGCGTGCCTCCGTCTGGGCCGACCCGGCCGGTACCTCCACCTACCCGAAGGACCTGGCCGAGGCCATCTCCGCCAGCGCCAAGAACGGCGTCGGCCACGACCGTCCCGAGGTTGTCACTGTTGGAAAGGCCCGCGAAATCGTGGGCGGCCCGATCGTAGCGACCATCACCGGCGAGGACGCATCCGCCGCCGCTGACACGGCCCACGACGCTTTCCAGAAGTTCCTGGACAGCGAAAAGAAGTAGCACCGGCGCACTTCACGCCCGATGCACCACCCAGCCCGGSGGGGCGGCAGCCCAGCCGCCGCCCCGCCGCGGCCAGCTCTTCACTTCACCCCCGACTCCTTAGGTGAACCATGTCTGTATTGACCCCTCCCCGCAGCGCGCAGTCCCAGCCGCCGTCCAGCCGCAACGGCGGCCGTGCCCCCGGCGCCCGCGAGAACTTCTCCGCCTGGGCCAACCGGCACCGGAAGTGGCTCTTCGCCGCCCCCGCGATGATCTTCGTCGGCGTCCTGATCATCTTCCCGCTGGCCTGGACCCTGTACCTCAGCCTCACCGACTCGCAGGGTTCGGTCCGCGCCGCGTCCGAGTTTGTCGGTCTGGAGAACTACCTCACGGTCCTGTCCGACGTCGAACGCTTCTGGCCCGCCGTCGGCCGCACGCTGAGCTTCACCGGCGTCGCCCTGGTCTGCGAAGTGGTCCTGGGCATGTGCATCGCGCTGCTGCTGTGGCGCCCGTTCCGCGGCGAAAAGTGGGTCCGCGTCGCCATCCTCCTGCCGCTGGTCGCCACCCCCGTGGCCGTCGGCATGATGTGGCGGCTGATCTTCGACCCCAACATCGGCTTCGTCAACCAGCTGCTGGGCATGGTCGGCATCCCGCCGCAGCCGTGGCTCTCCGGACAGGACACCGCGCTGGGCACCACCATCTTCATGGACGTGTGGCAGTGGACCCCCATGGTGGTGCTGATCCTGCTCGCCGGCCTGACCTCGCTGTCCGAGGAGCCCGACGAGGCGGCCCGGATGGACGGCGCCAACGCCTTCCAGCGCTTCTTCTTCATCACGCTGCCCCTCATGATGCCGACGGTGATCGTGGCCATCCTGCTCCGCGGCATCGACGCCCTGAAGACCTTCGACATCCTCTACGCCACCAAAGGCAAGGGCGGCGGATCCTTCCACGAGGTGGAGACCCTCAACGTCTACGCCTACGGCCTGAGCTTCGACTACAACCAGTACGGGCTGTCCTCCGCGGTGCTGATCCTGTTCTTCATGATCATCATCGGCTCTATGTGGCTGCTGACCATGCGCAAGAAAGCGGTAAGCAAATGACCGTCCTCACCGAAAACACTGAAACCAAAACCTCCCCGAACAGGCCCGCGCCGGCCCCCCGCCGCCGCAAGCCCCTGGGCACCCGCGCCTACAAGGCCTTCCGCGTCACGGCCCTGATCGCCGTCGTGCTGTTCCTGGTGGCCCCGCTGTTCTGGATGCTGCTGGCGTCCTTCAAGACCAACGTGGACATCTACGACACCGGCAAGTCGTTCTTCTTCACGCCCACGGGCGAGAACTACGCCAACGTGCTGCAGCGCAACAACTACTTCGTCTTCATCTTCAACAGCTTCTGGGTGGCCTTCGTCTCCACGGCCCTGTCCCTGGTCCTCGGGGTCCCGGCGGCCTACGCGATGAGCCGCTTCACCATGCACCGCTCCGCCCTTGTGGTCCTGATGGCCCGCGTCATCCCCGGCGTCTCCCTGCTGGTGCCCTGGTACTACGTCTTCTCCAACCTGAAGATGGTGGGCGGCTTCGAAGTCCTGATCCTCAGCCACATGTTCGTCTCGCTGCCGCTGATCGTCTACATCATGATGAGCTACTTCGACTCGCTGCCGCTGGAACTGGAGGAATCCGCACAGGTGGACGGGCTCACCCCGATCGGCGCCTTCCGCCGCATCACCCTGCCGCTCTCCGTGGCCGGCATGGCCACCGCGGGCATCCTGTCCTTCATCTTCTCCTGGAACAACTTCATGTTCGCCCTGGTGCTCTCCGGATCCAAGACCAAGACCCTCCCGGTCGCGATCTTCGACTTCGTCTCCTACGCCAGCATCGACTGGGGCGGGCTCATGGCGGCCGCCACGGTGGTCACCGTTCCGATCATGATCATTGCGCTCTTCACGCAGAAGTACATCGTCTCCGGCATGACCGCCGGCGCAACCAAGGGCTAGGCCACCGATGACACTCATCAGCAGGATTGAAACGTTCCTCATCGCCCCGCGCTGGCTCTTCGTCCGGATCGAGACCGACAGCGGGATCGTCGGCTGGGGCGAGGCCAGCTGCGAGGGCCGCAGCGAAACGGTCCGCACCGCCGTCGACCAGCTCTCCGAGCTGCTCATCGGCAACGATGCGCTGCGGATCGAGGACCACTGGCAGGTCATGACCAAGGGCTCCTTCTACCGCGGCGGACCCATCCTGGCCAGCGCCGTCTCAGGGCTGGACCAGGCCCTGTGGGACATCGCCGGCAAGCACTTCAACACCCCCGTGCACCAGCTCCTGGGCGGACACGTCCGCGACCGGATCCGGATGTACGGCTGGGTGGGCGGGGACGAGCCCAACGAGGTCGCCGACCAGATCAGCGCCCAGCTGGAGGTCGGTCTCACCGCTGTCAAGATGAACGCCAGCGGCCGGATGAGCCCCGTCGCCTCTGTCGCGGAGATCGACGGCGTCGTCCGCCGCGTCGCCGCCGCCCGCGAGGTCCTCGGCGACCACCGCGACGTCGCGGTCGACTTCCACGGCCGCTTCAGCCTCGCCAACGCCCGGCGCGTGGCGCCGCTGCTGGAACCGTACCGGCCCTTCTTCCTCGAAGAACCGGTGGTCCCGGAGAACACGCACCTGCTGCGCGAATTCACCTCGTCCACCACGACGCCGGTCTCCACCGGTGAGCGGCTCTACAGCCGGCAGGAATTCCTGCCCGCGCTGCAGGCCGGCATCGCGGTGGCCCAGCCGGACCTCTCCCACGCCGGCGGCATCACCGAGGTCCGCAAGATCGCCTCGCTCGCCGAAATCTATGAGGTCCAGCTCGCCCCGCACTGCCCGCTGGGTCCGCTGGCGCTGGCCGCCTGCCTGCAGGTGGGCTTCGCGACACCCAACTTCCTGATCCAGGAGCAAAGCATCGGGATCCACTACAACCAGGGCGCCGAAGTCCTGGACTATGTGGTGGACAAGTCGCCGCTGAAGTTCGTGGACGGCCACATCGAACGCCTGACCGGCCCGGGTCTGGGAATCGAAATCGACGAGGCCGTGGTCCGCGCCGCGGACAAGCGCGGCCACGCCTGGCGCGGGCCCGTCTGGCGCCACCCCGACGGCGCCTTTGCAGAATGGTGAATGACATGACTTCAGTACTGACCCCGGAACTACTCCTGGCGGGAATCCGGCAGACCCGGCTGGTGGCCATTGTGCGCGGCAACGATGGCGGTGCGGCCGCGAAGGCCGCCCTCACCGCGATGGAGGAGGGCTTCCGTTTCGTCGAGATCGCCCTCACGACGCCGGACGCGCTCACCGCGATCCGCGAGGTCCGCGCCGCCGCCCCGGCAGGCTGTTTCGTCGGCGCCGGCACGGTGCTGACAGYGCAGGATGTAGATCACGTGGCCGAGGCCGGCGGCCAGTTCATGGTCACCCCGGCCCTGGCCGAGTCGATCGACGCCTCCGCAGCGCGGGGAATCCCGGTACTGGCCGGGGCACTGACGCCCACCGAGGCCTACGAGGCGATGACCCGCGGCGCCACCGCGGTGAAGCTCTTCCCCGCATCCATCGGCGGACCGGGCTACCTCAAGGCCCTGCGCGACCCGTTCCCCGGGATCCCCTTCATCGCCGTCGGCGGCGTGGGGCTCGAGGAGGCGGCTGGCTACTGGCAGGCGGGCGCCGTCGCCGTCGGCCTGGGCGGACCGCTGTTCGGGGACGCCGGCTCCGGCGGGGACCTGGCCCCGGTGCGTGAGCGGGCCCGCGCCTTCGTGGCGCTTGCCGCCGAATTCGACCGCCGGACCGCCGCGGAGCGCCCGCTGTGAATCCCGATTCCGTGCTTCCCGTCCCTGTGCTTCCCGATTCTGTGCTTCCCGATTCTGTGCTTCCCGTCCCGGGGGCCCCTGAGCTCCTGACCCTCGGAGAATCGATGGTCTCGCTGCGCTCCGCCGGGCCGCTGTCCGCCGGCGGCGCCCTGGGCATGCATGTGGCAGGGGCGGAGTCGAACGTGGCCGTGGGTGTTGCCCGGCTCGGCCACCGGGTGGGCTGGGCCGGTGTGGTCGGCGCCGACCCGCACGGCGAGTTCATCCTGCGGCAGCTGCGGAGCGAGGGCATTGCGGTGCAGCACCGGAAGGACGCCACCCGCAGCACCGGTGTGATGTTCCTCGAACAGCGCACCGCCGACGTCACCCGGGCCTTCTACTACCGCGCCGGTTCCGCCGGGTCCACAATCGGCCGGGACGACGTCGATGCTGCCTTCCGGAGCGGCGCAAGGGTCCTGCACCTCACGGGAATCACCGCCGCCCTCAGCCAGGAGGCGCGGCGGGCCGTGGAGTACGCTGCCGCCCGCGCGGCCGGCGAAGGGCTGGAAGTTTCCCTTGATGTGAACTACCGCAGCAAGCTCTGGTCCCGGGACGAGGCGCGCGCCGTCCTCACCCCGCTGGCCCGGTACGCGAGCATCCTGATCGCCTCCGACGACGAACTTGAACTGGTCGCCTCTGGCGAAGCAGCAGTCTCCGGCGACGCTGCAGTCTCTGGCGACGCCGAAGCGGCGATGGCCGCCGAACTGATCGACGGCGGCGTACGCGAGGTCGTGGTCAAACGCGGCGCGGCCGGCGCCGGGGTCCACACCGCGGCCGGCCGGTGGGAAACGCCTGCCGTGCCCGTCACCAGCATCGACACCGTGGGCGCCGGCGACGCGTTCACCGCCGGCTACCTCTCCGCCCTGCTCGACGGCGAGGACGTGGCCGGCCGCCTGCAGCGCGGCGCCCTCGCAGGGGCCTTCGCCGTCAGCACCGCCGGTGACTGGGAGGGCCTGCCCCGCCGGGACGAGCTCGCACTGCTCGGGGCCACGCCCAGCGGGACGACCCAGCGCTAGGACCGGCCCCGGCCGCCTCCGCCCGATTCATTTCAGACCGACACCGAAAGCCTTGGACCAACTGTGAAAATCATTGCTGCTGAAGTCTTTGTGACCAGCCCTTCCCGGAACTTCGTGACCTTGCGGATCACCACGGAGGATGGTGTGACGGGGATCGGGGATGCGACGCTGAACGGGCGTGAGCTCGCGGTCGCGGCGTACCTGAAGGAGCATGTTGCGCAGTTGCTGATCGGTAAGGATCCGCACCGGATCGAGGACACGTGGCAGTTCCTGTACCGGTCCTCGTACTGGCGCCGGGGTCCGGTGACGATGGCCGCGATCGCCGCGGTGGACATGGCCTTGTGGGACATCAAGGGCAAGGTCGCTGGGATGCCGGTGTACCAGTTGTTGGGCGGGGCGTCCCGGAACGGGCTGCGCGCGTACGGGCACGCCTCGGGCGCGGACCTGCCCTCGCTGTTCGATTCTGTCCGGGAGCACCTGGAGCTCGGGTACAAGTCGATCCGGATCCAGACCGCGGTGCCCGGGATCAAGGCCGTCTACGGGGTCGCGGCGCAGGCGCAGGCCTCCGGGGAGCGGTATGACTATGAACCCGCCGGGCGGGGGGCGTTCCCGCAGGAGGAGGACTGGGACACCCGGGCCTACCTGCGGCACCTGCCCTCGGTGTTCGAGGCGGTCCGGAACGAGTTCGGCCCGGAAATCCCGTTGCTGCATGACGGGCACCACCGGATGACSCCGATCCAGGCCGCGAAGCTGGGCAAGGCGCTGGAACCCTATGACCTGTTCTGGCTCGAGGACTGCACCCCGGCCGAGAACCAGGARGGCCTGCGGCTGGTCCGGCAGCACACCACCACGCCGCTGGCGATCGGTGAAATTTTCAACACCGTCTGGGACTACCAGACCCTGATCAAGGAACAGCTSATCGACTACGTGCGGGCCGCGTCGACCCACTTCGGCGGSATTTCGCCGTTGAAGAAGGTGATGGATTTCGCCGCGCAGTACCAGATCAAGTCCGGCTTCCACGGGCCSACSGAYATTTCCCCGGTCGGGTTCGCCGCGCAGCTGCATGTGGGTCTGGCGATCCATAACTACGGGATCCAGGAATACATGCAGCACTCGGATGCGACGAACGAGGTCTTCGAGCAGTCCATGACGTTCGTGGACGGGTACCTGCACCCGGGCGACAAGCCCGGCATCGGCGTCGAGTTCAACGAGGAAGCCGCCGCGGCGTTCCCCTACCAGCAGGCCTACCTGCCCTACAACCGCCTCGTCGACGGCACCGTCCATGACTGGTGAGCGGACACAACCGGTGACCCCCATCGACCCCTTCCCGGC
>NZ_JBFRDB010000013.1:0-104211 GCF_052113365.1 Arthrobacter sp. YAF17
CTGCTCCACCGTATCAACCGGCTTCTTAACCGCGTAGCGCTTGAGCCCGATCACTGCGAAGGCACTCACGACGGTTCCGGCCGCGATGGCGACGACGAACATCAGGAAGTTGTCGATCGCGAAGAAGACGAAGATTCCGCCGTGCGGGGGAGGGGCCGGACGGCGGCCGCGCCTCCCTGCCGGGGACGGGCCGGACGGCGGCCGCGCCTGTTTAAGGACTCCCTTACGCCCGTTCCGCGATGTTCTTGACGTCAGCCACGAGCCGGTCCCACATCCCCTGGGAGTGCTGCGCGGCCTCGGCGCTGGCGTTGTTGTCCTGCGAGAGCGTGAGCCGCGTCGTCACGCCCAGGTCTTCGAGGGTCCAGGTCAGTGTGTGGTAGTTCGCCGCAACGTCCTCGCGGCCGCCAAGGGGGCTGAAATGGGTGTGAACCAGGCGCCGCCCGGGTTCCATCTCGAGGATTTCGCCCTTGTCCTCGTAGTTTTTGCCCTCCCACTCGCCGCGCCACACGATCGGTCCGCCCACCGTCCAGCCCGTGACAAGCTCCGTCCCGAACATGAACTCCTCCACAGCCGCCGGATCGGTGATCACCTGCCAGACCCGCGCCGGCGGAGCATCGATGGTGACGGTCGACGTCGCCACATAGTCGTCTGCCATGGCTTCCCTTCCTCGGTGCCGGGCGGCAGCCCGCCCGGCACCGAGACTACTCCGGGTGCCGGCACACGGACAGGGAGCCGGCAGCCGACTCCCACCCACGCAGTACTAAGCAGACTTAGTACATGCTTGTCACAGCCCTGCGACGCCGATAGTTTGGAAACCGCGGCACCACTACCGTGGCCCGCCGCAGGACCTGTTCCCGGCCGAAGGAGACACCCGTGGCAACCGTGCAGCACAGCATTGAAGTCGACGTTCCCGTATCCACCGCGTACAACCAATGGACGCAGTTCGAGACCTTCCCCGAGTTCATGAAGGGCGTGGAGGCCGTCGAACAGATCGACGAGACCTCCCTCCATTTCCGCACCGACATTGCCGGTGTCCGGCGCGAGTACCTAGCGCAGATCACCGAGCAGACCCCCGACCGGAAAATCGCGTGGGTCAGCACCGACAAGCCCCGCAACGCCGGAACCGTGACCTTCGAATCCCTCGGGGCCGAGCGCGCCCGCGTCAATGTCGAACTCGAATGGGAGCCCGAGGGGCTCGTGGAAAAGGCCGGCTCGGCCGTCGGCGCGGACAGCCGCCAGGTCACGGCGGACCTGGGCCGTTTCAAGGAGTTCATAGAATCCCGCGGCATCGAAACCGGCGAATGGCGGTCCTCGGTTGCCCGGGGCGAAGTAGACGAGTCCGCCGGCGGACCCGACACCCGGCTGCCGAGATAGCCATGCCCGCGGGGCAGCGAGAATCCCAGCATCAAGGACCCGGAGGTCTACGAAGCGCTGCTGGAGGACGGGGCGTCGAAGCAGAAGGCCGCCCGCATCTCCAACGCCGCGGCCGCGAAGGGCCGGTCAGCCGTGGGCCGCAAGGGCGGGAAGGCCGGGGACTACGACGACTGGACCGTCGCGCAACTGAAGGAACGCGCCAAGGAGATCGGCCTCAAAGGCTACTCGGCGAAGAAGAAAAGCGAGCTCATTTCCGCGCTCAGGGACTCCTGATTCCGGTGGCCGCCGGCCTGACCCCCAACGGCTCAGGCCTCTTTCCGCGCGCTCCTCGCGGCTGCCTTCGGGGCCGCGGCCTTCGTGCCGGCGGTCTTCGCCGCAGTGGCCGCCCCGGCCTTGGCGGCGGTCTTGGGCGCAGTCCGGGAGCCAGTCTTCGGTGCAGCCTTGGCCGCCGTCTGCTTCGCGGCGGTTGTGGAAGACCGGGCGGAGGACTTGGCGGCGGGCTTGGCGGAGCCGTCCCCGGGCGCTGCTCCTCCCCCGCGTTTCTTCTCCAGGCTGCGCTTGAGTGCCTCCATCAGGTCGATCACCTCGCCGCTGCCGGCCTCGGCAGCCGGGACGCCGAAGGTCTCCTCGGTGTCCAGCGATTCCCCCTTCTCCAGCTTCGCCTCGATGAGCTGGCGCAGCTGGAGCTGGTAGTCGTCGGTGAACTGGCCCGGTTCGAAGTCCGCTGCCATCGAGTCGACCAGCGCGGCGGACATTTCACGTTCCTGCGCGGAGATGCGGATGGTGGTCTCGAGGGAGGGGAAGCTGGCCTCCCGCACCTCGTCGGCCCAGAGCAGCGCCTGCAGCACCAGCACGTCGCCGCGGATCCTCAGGGCCCCCAGCCGGGTCTTGTCCCGCAGGGCGAACTGGACGATCGCCACCCGGTCGGTGTCTTCCAGCGCCCGGCGCAGCAGGACGTAGGCCTTGGGCGACTTGGAGTCCGGCTCAAGGTAGTAGCTCTTCTCGAACGACATCGGGTCGAGCTGGTCGGCCGGCACAAACTGCACGACGTCGATCTCGTGGCTGTTCTCGGCCGGAATGGACTTGAGCTCCTCGCGGCTGAGGACCACCGTGCGGCCGTCGTCCTCGTAGGCCTTGTCGATGTCCTCGTAGTCCACGATCTTGCTGCAGACCTCGCAGCGGCGCTGGTAGCGGATCCGTCCGCCGTCGGCGTTGTGGACCTGGTGGAGGCTGATGTCGTGGTCCTCGGTCGCGCTGTAGACCTTGACGGGCACGTTGACCAGCCCGAACGCTATGGCGCCTTTCCAGATGGCTCTCATGGATCAAGTGAACATCACAGTTGCGGGGAGGTGAAGCCCTTTGGCTGAAACCACGCCGGCCAGCACCAGGGAGCGGGTCCGGGTCGGCGGCCGCGAACTGGTGATCACCAACCTGGACAAGGTCCTCTATCCGGAGACCGGAACCACCAAGGCCGACGTGCTGGCCTACTACGCCGCGGTGGCGCACGTGCTGATCCCGGCCGCCGCGAACCGCCCGGCCACCCGGAAACGCTGGGTACACGGCGTGGGGACGGCCGATGCACCGGGCGAGATGTTTTTCCAGAAGAACCTGGACCATTCGACGCCGGGGTGGGTGCCGCGGGCCTCCATCTCCCACAAGGAACGGACCATCCAGTACCCGCTGGTCAACGACCGCGCCACGCTGGCCTGGCTCGCCCAGATCGCTGCCCTCGAGATCCATGTGCCGCAATGGCGCGTGGATTCCCACGGGAACCAGATGCCGCCGGACCGGCTGGTGCTGGACCTGGACCCGGGCGAAGGTGCCGGGCTGGCCGAATGTGTCGAGGTCGCGAAGCTCGCCCGCGCCATCCTGCAGGATGTGGGCCTGGATCCCGTACCCGTGACCAGCGGCAGCAAAGGCATCCACCTGTACGCCGCCCTGGACGGCACGAAGGAATCCGAGCAGATCTCCGGGTTCGCCCACGAACTGGCCCGCGCCCTGGAAGCGGACCACCCGGAGCTGGCCGTCAGCGACATGAAGAAGACCCTTCGCGCCGGCAAGGTCCTGGTGGACTGGAGCCAGAACAGCGCGGCGAAGACCACCATCGTCCCCTATTCCCTGCGCGGGCGGCTCCGGCCGACAGTCGCGGCGCCCCGGACCTGGCGAGACCTCAACTCGCCGACCCTGCACCAGCTCGACTACCAGGAGGTGGTGAAGCGGGTGAAATCCGGCAAGGATCCCTTCGCTGCCATCTCCGGCCGGGGCCGGCCGGCGGCCGCGCCGGACGGCCATCCGGACGACCTCTCCGGGGAACCGGCCGGCGACGGCGGCGACACCGACCCGCGGCTGGAGACGTACCGTGCCAAGCGGGACGCGGCTTCGACCCCGGAGCCGTTTACGGCGGAACGGTCCAAAACCGACCCCGACGGCGGCACCGTCCGGGAGAAGTTCGTCATCCAGGAACACCACGCCAGCCGGCTGCACTTCGACCTCCGGCTGGAGCGCGACGGCGTCCTGGTGTCCTGGGCGCTGCCCAAAGGCGTCCCCACCGACAAGGCCAAAAACCACCTCGCGGTCCAGACCGAGGACCATCCGCTGGACTACCTGCACTTCGAAGGCACCATCCCCAAGGGCCAGTACGGCGCCGGGACCATGAGCATCTGGGACAGCGGGTACTACGAGGTCGAGAAGTGGATCGCGGGCAAGGAGGTCATTGCCACCCTCACCGGACAGGACGACGGCGGCCTGGGCGGCGCCCGCAGGTACGCGCTGATCCACACCGGCCGGGGCGATGACCAGTGGCTCATCCACCTGATGGACCCGCTCGGCGCGACGAAGGGGCACACCGCCCCGCCGCCGGAGGAGCCGCCGACGGCGACGGCGCCCGGCCAGCCCGCTGCCCCGGCCCCGACTCCGGCCCCGACTCCGGCTCCGGCTCCGGCTCCGGCTCCGGCTCCGGCTCCGGAGGAGTTCAGTCCCATGCTGGCCAGCTCCGGAACCACCGCCGACCTGCCGGACAAGGACTGGCAGTTTGAACTCAAGTGGGACGGCGTGCGGGCCCTGGTCCTCGGGGACGCGCAGAAGATCCGCCTGATCAGCCGCAACGGCAACGACATGACGGCCTCGTATCCCGAACTGACGGATCGCTCCTGCTGGCCGGAGCAGGAGTTTATCGCCGACGGCGAGATCATCGCCGTCGGCCCCTCGGGGCGGCCGGACTTCGGGCTGCTGCAGGGGCGGATGAAGCTCACCAGGGCCTCCGACGTCGCGAAGGCGCGGGCGTCGACGCCGGTGCGGCTGATGCTGTTCGACCTCCTGTCGGAGCACGGCAAGGACCTCCGCCATCTTCCGCTCGGCGATCGCCGGGCCAGGCTGGAAGCGTTCTTCACTCCGTCCGCTTGTCCGGTGGAGCTCTCCGGGGTGATCGACGGCGATGTCCGGCACATCCTCGAAAGCGCCGAGGAGCTGGGGCTCGAGGGCGTGATGGCCAAGCGCACGGACGGCCGCTATGTCGGGCAGCGCAGCAGGTCCTGGCTCAAGCTCAAGTTCGAACGCACCCAGGAAGTGGTGGTCGGCGGCTGGCGGCCGGGCAAGGGCGAGCGCGGACAGTCGGTGGGCTCACTGCTGCTGGGGATTCCGGACGGCTCCAGGCTGCGCTACGTCGGCCGCGTCGGCAGCGGCTTCAGCACCCGCGAGCTGGCTGAACTCCGCCAGCAGCTCGATTCCCTGCCGCGGAAGACCTCGCCGTTCGAGGAGGTGCCGGCGGCCGACGCCTCGGACGCGCATTGGGTGAGCCCCCGGCTCGTTGGAGAGGTCACCTACGGGGAATGGACCGGGAGCGGAAAGCTCCGGCACCCGGTCTGGCGCGGCTGGCGCTTGGATAAGACACCGGCGGACGTGGTGGTGGAGGACGGCTGAGGGCAGCGAAAAGCCCGGGACGATCCTTGCGGACCGTCCCGGGCTGCTGGTGGGGGCTGTCGCCGCCGGCCCTGAGCCGCCGGCTGTGGTCAGGAGGAGTGCGGGGTGTCCGGCGGGGTGATCCGGTGAACCGCGTTCACCGCGGCCCCCTGCGCCAGGCGGCCATGCCTGACGTCGTGCTCCTTGGGGTGGCGGTGCTTGCCGTTGCCGTCCGGCCACTGTTTCCCTTCGGCTGCGGAAGGCGGGGCGGGGCGTTTCGTTTCCGGGCCGGGCGCCTCATCCATGGACTCCGCCAGATGACTGGCTACCTCGGGATTAATGTCGTCTCCGAACTGGTGTTCCGCCATTGCTCTTCCTTCCGCTATCGAATCAGGCTGTCGAATTACGCCGTCGAATTAAGCTGTGAAATGAAGTGTCCAACTATCCTAGGTCGGCCCGCGTGCGATGTCTGTAGGGCTACCAGCGGACTTTCTTTTCCGTCGGACCCTGCTTGCCGCTGACGTGCGTGGGCTTGTGGCTGTGGCCGACGCTTTGTGAGCCGGCGCCGCCCCGGGACTTGCTGGCGAGCATCTCCTTCTGGGCGTCGGTGAGGCGCGACTTGATGCCCTTCCCCTGACCCTCCTTGGCCTGGGGCTTGCCGTCCCCTTCGGCTCCGCTGTTGCTGCTGTTCTTCGTGTCTTTGCCAGTCATGGACTGTTCTCCTTGTGCGGCTTCTTGATCAGTGCTGCGCTGACTCCAACCCTAAGCGCATTCCGGCTCCCGCGGGTACCCCTTTTTCGCGGTGCAGCGGGCATCCCCGAGGCCTGTTTCGGGCCGAAAAACCGGCTCCAGGCCGCCCTCTGGGGAAAAACTTTGCGCCCGCCCCGGTGCAGGCCGGGGTTTCCCAGCATTGGCGCGGCGAAACAGCGGAAAAGAAATCCGCCAATGAGCCCCTTCCCGGGGCCGAAACACCGGATCATACGGCACCAAACTCGGAAACACCATAGAAATCACGTAAAATTGAAAGCCTGCCCAGAGCGGGGCAGCTACAAGTCGCAAGCAAATGACCTCCTTAGGAGCGGCCCAAATGCCCAAAGACCGAAGCACGACCGACTCTTCAGCAGGCGTGATGAACGCCAGCGGAACCTACCAAGCTGCACCCACGGGTGTAAAGAAACCAAGGCTGCGGACGCGGCGTCGACTCAAAGAGTCCGACGTCAACGTCGTCAACAAGCCGATGCTCAAGAAAGCACTCGGCGGCACCATCGTGGGTAACACCATGGAGTGGTACGACGTCGGCGTGTTCGGCTACCTGATCACCACCATGGGACCGGTGTTCCTGCCCGAGGCGGACAAGAGCGTTCAGACGCTGTTCCTGCTGGGCACCTTCGCCGCCACCTTCATTGCCCGCCCCCTCGGCGGAGTCATCTTCGGCTGGCTCGGTGACAAGGTGGGCCGCCAGAAGGTCCTCGCCTGGACCCTGATGCTGATGGCTGCGAGCACCTTCGCCGTCGGCCTGCTGCCCGGCTACGCGCAGATCGGCATGTGGGCAGCTGCCCTGCTGGTCCTGCTCAAGCTCGTCCAGGGTTTCTCCACCGGCGGCGAGTACGCCGGTGCCACCACCTTCGTGAGCGAGTACTCCCCGGACAAGCGCCGCGGCTTCTTCGCCAGCTTCCTGGACATGGGCAGCTACCTCGGTTTCGCCCTTGGCGCCGCCCTCGTCTCCGGCCTGCAGCTGACCCTGGGCCAGGCCGCCATGGAGGAGTGGGGCTGGCGGATCCCGTTCCTCATTGCCGGCCCGCTGGGTCTGATCGCGATCTACTTCCGTAACAAGATCGAGGAATCCCCGCAGTTCCAGGCCACCCTCGACGCCCAGGAAAACGTCGCCAAGGACGCCGCCGCCTCCGACGCCGCCGCTTCCAAGGGCCCGGTGGGCATTGTGAAGGCCTACTGGCGTTCACTCATCGTTGCCATGATCGTGGTGGCAGCCGCGAACACCGCAGGCTACGCCCTGACGTCCTACATGCCGACGTACCTCACCGAGTCCAAGGGCTACGATCCCGTGCACGGCACCCTGCTGACCATCCCCGTGCTGGTCATCATGAGCTTCTGCATCCCGCTGACCGGAAAGCTGTCTGACCGGATCGGCCGCCGCCCCGTGCTGTGGATCGGTGCGCTCAGCACCGTGGTCCTGGCCGCCCCGGCGTTCATGCTGATCGGCATCGGAGAAATCTGGTCCACCCTTATGGGTCTGGGCATGATCGCTTTCCCGGTGACGTTCTACGTGGCCAACCTGGCCTCGGCCCTTCCGGCGCAGTTCCCGACGGCGAGCCGTTACGGTGCCATGGGCATCGCGTACAACTTCTCTGTGGCCATCTTCGGCGGCACCACCCCGTTCATCGTCGCCGCCCTCATCGGCGCCACCGGCGATGACATGATGCCGGCCTACTACCTGATGGCTACCTCCGCGATCGGTGCAATCGCGATCTACTTCCTCAAGGAATCGGCCCAGCGCCCCCTGCCGGGCTCCATGCCCAGCGTGGACACCCAGGCCGAGGCCAAGGAAATCGTCGCGAACCAGGACGAGAACCCGCTGATCGACCTCGTGGAGATGGATATGCCGTTCACCACCGCGGCAGCTGATTCAGCCGCCGGTCCGACGTCGGCGCGTGACACCGACAAGGTTCCGGCCAAAGCCTGAGCTTGCCCCTCTGGCAGCACGTCCGGGTTCATCCTGAGCCCGGACGGCTAACCCAGGACCTGTAGTCAAGTCCCGCCCTTTGAGGCCTGCCTTGCGTGATTACCCATTGGGGAATCACCCGAGGCAGGCCTTTGGCGTGTCCGGCTATTGCGGCTGAGTGGCGCGGACCGCAATGCCGCACGCCACCGGCGCTGCTGCCTACTTGGCGCGCCGGGGCGGCCCGGCCACTAGCCGGTCGGGGAGGATCCTGGTGGCCGCGGTCAGCACCTTGTAACGCTTGGTCGGGATGGAAACGGCCTTGCCCTTCGCGTTGTCTGCGAGGCCTTCCCGGACCACCCGTTCGGCCTGCAGCCACATCCAGCGCGGCGTTACCGTTTTGTCCATGCCCATCCGGTCGTGGAACTCGGTGTGGGTGAAGCCAGGGCAGACGGCTGTCACGGTGACACCTTGTTTGGAGTAGGCCAGGTTGGCCCCGCGGCTGAAGCTGACAAGCCATGCTTTGGCCGCCGAGTAGCTTCCCCGGGGAAGGAACGCTGCCACACTGGCGACGTTGATGATCCTTCCGGAGTGCCGGCTGAGCATGCCCTGCAGCGCGGCATGGGTCAGCTGCATGGCGGTCTCGACGTGCAGTTTGAGGTGCTTGGTCTCGTCAGCGATGTCGTTCTCCGCGAAGGAACGCAGCAGGCCCATCCCGGCGTTGTTGACCAGGATTTCCACCGGACGCGCCGGGTCAGTGAGCCGGGCGACGACGGCCGCCACGCCGCCGTCGTCCGTCAGATCCGCGGCGAGAACTTCGGCACGGATGCCGTACCGCTTCTCCAACTCCTCCGCCGTGGCCTGCAGCCGGGTGGCGTCGCGGGCCACCAGCACCACGTGGTGCCCCTTTTCGGCGAGCTGGCGGGCGAATTCGGCCCCGATTCCGGCGGTTGCTCCGGTGATCAGGGCAGTGGTGTCAGCAGGTGTCGCGGCACGTGAAGTCATGGCGAAAGCCTAACCCCCGGGGCTACGCCAGAGCCTGCCCGGCGGCCAGCTCGTCCTCCGCCGGGTCCTCCGCAGCGCCCAGGTGCCGGTTCTGCAGCTCCTCGGTGGCCAGCTCGTACCAGGTGTGCGCGCCGAAGGACGGGCTGGCCGTGTCGAGGTGCCGGTAGAGGGCGTCGGCCAGCTGGCCCAGCGCGACGTCGGACAAGGCCCGGACCGTGGCGGCCGGGTCAAGACTCCCCTCGAAGTAGTCGGAGAGCGTCAGCCCGTTGACGGTGCTGAGCTCGTCAGGGATCGGGCTGCAGGCCCCGTCCAGTCCCGGATTCAGTTGCCCCGGGACGGCGGCGTCCCCGGGGCCGCCGTCGAAGGACTCGGCGAAGGTCTCGGCGGGGGCAAGCAGCGGGACCGCCGCGAGTTCTCCCTCGAGGCCGGCGAGGACTTCGCCGTCGGAGCCGACGTGCAACAGGCAGATCGGCAGCTCCGCGGGCTCCGCCATGGTGACGCGGAACGGCTGATTTCCGGCGGCGGTCCCGCCCGGGGACCCGGCGCCCGGCTCCTGGGCAGCTCCGCTGGCATCGGCAATGGACCTCAGCTGCAGCAGGATCTCCGGGTCCAGGTGGGACGCGCCGTGAAGGTCGATGACGACATCGGCGCCTGCACCGAGGCGGCCCGCGCGCCGCATGATGTGCAGCAGTGCGGGGAAGTCTGATTGGGTCAGGCAGCCGGTGACTTCGAGGGTCACGTGTCCGGGATCGACATCCACACGGACAAGCACACGCAGTTTATGGTTCATGGGGTTCTCCAAAGGGACACGTCCAAGAGCCAACTGCATAACTCTTCTAGAACTTTACGGCGTTGTTGGTCCGGTCACAAGCAGAGAAAGGCCGCCCATGCGGCCTGCCGAGAGAGCCGGTGCGGCGTCAGGCTCCGGCCGGGGCCCGCTCCGGCCAGTCGATGTACTGGTTGTAGGCGTCGTGTTTGCGCAGGTACCGGTACATAAAGGGGCAGTTGGGGATGATCCGTTTGCCGGACGCCACCACGTCGTCCAGCGCGAAGTGCGCCAGGACCTTGCCCAGTCCCTGGCCCTGGAATTGTTCGGCCGTATCTGTGTGGATGAAGTCCACGTGGCCCGGTTCATCGATGAAGCGGATCTGGACGGCCAGCTTCCCGCCGACGTGGAGCTCGTAGCGGTGCAGCTCATCATTCCGGGTAGTGGATACGTTCGGGCTGAACGTGTCTTCAGTGGCTGCCGAGTTCTCCGTCATGGTTCGACATTGGCACTTAATGGCGGGCGTGGCAATGGCGGTCCCGATCCGGCGGGACCAGGGCCGGCCACGAGCCGGACGGGGATCCGCCCCAGCAGCAGCACGGCCAGCGCGAAGCACGCCGCTCCCCCGCCGAGCAGTCCCAGCGTCAGTCCGTTGAGCGCCGCGTCGGCCACCGGGACAAAGACGACGACGGCGGCGGTCACCACGGCGGCCGCCGGGCGGGACCGGGCAGTACCGGGCGACGTCGGGCGTTCCTCGAGCCGGCCGAAGAGCGCCACTACGGGCAGCAGCAGGCCGGTCAGCGCCAGGAGCACCAGCGGCCGCCCCCACCACCAGGCGGCGGTTCCGCCCGCCGGCTGGGGAAAGTCCGTGAGCACCAGCAGTCCGGACAACGCCGCGAGCAGGGGCAGGTGCCAGAGGTAGACCGTCATGGACCGCCGCCCGGCCAGCCCGATGAACCGCCGCATCGAGGTCAGGGATGCGACTCTTGTGAGCGCTGGCCGGAGGAGCTGCAGGGTGGCGGCCTGCGAGATCCCGAGGAGCAAAAGGGTCAGGTTGGGCGGGTTCAGGTTCACCAGCATGTTCCCGGAGTACAGGCCCAGCCACACAAGCAGCCCCAGGACCAGGTTGCTGGCCAGGACGATGCCCGCCAACGCAATGCGCCCGCGGGCCAGCGTCCCGTCGGCGAGGAAGAACCCAAGCTGCTGCACGGCGCACCAAACGAAGACCATGTTGAGGTAAGCCAGCATTGGCATCACCCCCCGCAGGCAGTCGACGGCGATCACCAGCGATGTGAGTCCCGCCAGGGTCAGCCAGGGCGCGCGGGCGTGCAGCCGGGCCAGTAGCGGAAGGTTCAGCTGGGCCGCGAGGTAGGCAGCGAGGAACCACAGCGGCATGCCTGCCCCGGACACCAGCAACTGGATGACCTGCGGGTCCACCCCGGCCAGCAGCGCCGCCCAGAGCGCGGTGAACATGATGGCGAGCAGGACTGCGGCGGGCCGGATGAGCCGCAGCATCCGCGCCTGCATGTAGTCGAAGGTGTTGCCGCCCCGGGCGCGGAGGCGGCGCCAGGACTGCAGGCCGGTGATGCCGCCGGCAACGAAGAACAGCGGCATGACCTGCAGGACCCAGACCACGGGTTCGAACCAGTGCTGGTTGCCGAGGGTGTTGTCGGAGGTCACGGTGCCGTCCGGGTGCAGCACGGGGCTCACCATCATGGTGTGCGACACCACCACGAGTGCAAGGCAGAAGAACCTGGCGAGGTCGATCACCAGGTCGCGGTCGGGCCGCAGTGCCTGCCCGCTCCCCGCCGGCTGCCGTGGAACCATTGAGCCCCCAAGGAACCTGCCAACTCACCGCATGGGCTGTTGGGCGTCAACGCTTCTGATTTGCCTATATTGTCGGCCTTGTCCGGGCGTGCGGCCAGTGCCGTCGGGCCTGCTTTTGCGGCGGGTTCAGGCGGTCAGCAACCCCAGCACGCCGAGTACGACGGCGAGCAGCGGCGTCGCACCCTGCGTGGCGGCCGCACGGAGGTACTTGCGTCCGCTCAGGGCGAGAACGATCGCGGCCAGGAGCATGGATCCGCAACTGCTGAAGACCAGGGTCCACCCGACTGCGGGGTGTCCGAGGGCGATCGCACCGGTGCCGGCCAGCGCGCCGGCGGCGAGGAACAGATTGTAGAAGCCTTGGTTGTAGGCCAGCGGCCGCGTGGTGTCGGCGTCCGCCTGCGAGGCCACGCCGAAGCGCTTCCACGTGGCCGGCCGCGTCCAGGTGATGGACTCCATGGTGAAGATATAGACGTGCAGCAGGGCCGCAAGCAGCGCAAAAACGAGGGAGGCCAGGATCATGTTCCTGATCCTAGCCTCCCCCGGTGCCGGAGCGGTTGTGCCGAGTCAGCGGGAAAGCGTGGCCAGCGCCGTGGCCGCGAATGTCCCCGCCGAGGCGTCCCATTCGGCCAGCAGTCCCTGCAGGTTTTCGCCGTCCTTCCGGTGCGCCCCGGTGCGTGCCTCGAGGGTTTCCAGGACGCCGGTGCGCAGCTCGGTATTGAAGTTGACCTTGCCAACGTTCATGGCGGCGGCCTTGACCAGCTCGGCGGTGGGGATGCCCGAGGCGCCATGCAGCACCAGGGGAACGCGGGTCCGCACCGCGATGTCCTGCAGCACGTCCCACCGCAGCTCCGGTTCGCCCTGGTACCGGCCGTGGACGTTGCCCACGGCCACGGCCAGCAGCTGGGCCCCGGTGCGGGCCACGAAGTCCTCAACCTGCGCGGAGTCGGTGAGTCCGGCCGCCGGGGCGCTGCCCTCGGCGTCGGCCCCGAAGGCCTTGTCCTCGTCGCCGGCCAGGCCGCCGAGTTCCGCCTCGATCACTACGTCCTCCGAGCGGGCACCGCCGGCACCGTCAAGCGCAGCCCGCGCTGCCTGGACCAGGGCGATGTTGTCCTCGTACTCCAGCGACGATCCGTCCACCAGGACGGAGTCGGCCCCGGCGGCGACGGCGCCGACGATCACCCCGAGATCGGAGGCGTGGTCAAGCTGTACGGCGACCGGGACAGATGCGGAGTCCGCGAGCCCGCGCAGCGCCGCGATCAGCCGGAGTCCGTTCGGCGTGGCCGCCGTGCTGGGCGAGACCAGCAGGATGGCGCCGCGGCCGGATTCTTCAGCAGCCGCCACTACGGCAAGCGCTGTGGTGAAGTCGTAGCAGGTGAAGGCCGGAACGGCCGATCCCTGCTGGAGGGCTGAAGCGACCAGGTGATCGAGACGTACACGCATCAGGCGCTCAGGCCTCCCACCAGGATCCAGGCCACAAAGGTCAGGGCAAAGCCGGCAAGGCCAAGGATGGTGGTGAGCACGGTCCAGGTCCTGAGGCCGTCCGAGACGGTCAGGCCGTAGTACCGAACCACGGTCCAGAAACCGGCGTCGGTCACATGGGAGAGCCCGAGGGCGCCGAAGCCGATCGCGATGACGATGACGGCGGTTTGCGCCGGCGTGTAGCCGCCGGCAGTGACAGCGGACGTGAGCAGCCCCGCCGTCGTCACGATGGCCACGGTTGCGGAACCCTGCGCGGCACGGAGGGCCAGTGAGATGATGAATCCGAGGACGATCAAGGGCAGGCCCAGCTGATCCAGGGTCTCCGACAGCGCCGCTCCGATGCCGGAGGTGCGCAGCACTTCGCCGAATACGCCGCCGGCTGCGACCACCATGAGGATGGAGGCGATGGGCGGGAGTGCGCCTTCGAAGATCTCGCCGGTCTCGCGCAAGGACCACTGGCGGCGGACGGCCAGCAGGAAGAAGGAGAGGCCGACGGCGACCAGCAGCGCGAAGAAGGGGTTGCCGACGAACGCTGCCACGCCGTACCAGTAGCTCTCTTTGTCGATCGTCAGGGTGCCGACGGTCCCGAGAAGGATCTGGATGATCGGGGCGGCAATAAGGAAGATGATCAGCCCGGGCCGGGGAGGTGCGACGACGTGGTGGTCCTTGCCCTCATGGCCCTCGTGGATGATGTCCTTGGAGCCGAATTCGTCGAGCTGGGCCTTGACTCCGGGCAGGAGTTCGTAGTCCTTGCGGTTCATGATGGACGCCACCCAGTAGGACAGGAAACCCAGCGGGATGCAGATGATCAGCGAAATGAGCGTGATGAGGCCGATGTCCGCGCCGAAGACGCCGGCTCCGGCCACGATGCCCGGGTGCGGCGGTACGGCCACGTGGATGGCCAGCATGATGCCGGCCATCGGGAGGCCGAACTTGACGGGGTGCACGTTGGCGATCTTCGCGAAGGCATAGACGATCGGCACCAGCACAATGACGCCGACCTCGAAGAACACGGGGATGGCGACGAGGAACCCGACGCCGGTGAGGGCGACGGCGACGCGCTTGGCGCCGAGCTTTGCGGTGAAGTGGTCAGCGAGCGATTGCACGCCGCCGGAAACCTCGATCATGCGGCCGAGGATCGCGCCGAGGGCGATCAGCAGGGCGACCTTGCCCATGGTGCCGCCGACACCGGTGGCGACCACCGTGAAGACGTCTTTCAGCGGGATCGTCGATGCCACGGCGACCAGGATGCTGACCGTCAGCAGCGCCACAAACGCCTGGATCTTGAAGCGGATGATCATGACCAGCAGGATCGCAATGCCGATGGCCGCGATGGTCAGCAGCAGCGGAGTGCCGAGCTGCACGGCCGGTTTGATCGGCGCGACGTCGGCCGCCCGCACCATCAAAGAGTTGATCAGGGGGTTCATCTGGGGGTGTCTCCTTTGACGTCACTGTAGCCAGTGACCGGGTGTTTCGCCGACGACGGCGGAAAGGGGGGATCCGCCGTCGTCGAGTTTGGGGAATCTGGGGTGGTGCGGGCTCAGGCGGTGCGCTTGGTGGGGGCAACGACCTTGATGACGGCGGAGTCGTCGGCCGCGGCGAGCCCCTGGGCCTGGCCCAGGAGGTAGAGCTGCTCGGCGGCGGCGGCCACCGGGGCGGCGAGGCCCGCGGCACGGGTGGCCTTGCCGACGATGCCCATGTCCTTGACGAAGATGTCCAGGCGGCTGAGGACCTCGGCGCCGTCTTCGGTGTACGCCTCGAGGATGCGGGGGCCACGGTTGGAGAGCATGAAGGAACCGGCGGCACCGGCTTCCAGGGCCGCGAGGGTCTTGGCCTGGTCCAGGCCCAGGGCGTCCGCGAGGGCCATCGCCTCGGCCGCGGCGGCGATGTGGATGCCGCAGAGCAGCTGGTTCACGGTTTTGAGGGCCTGGCCGTCGCCGGGCTTGTCGCCCACGACGGTCAGGGTGGAGGCAAGCAGTTCCAGGACCGGGCGGGCCGTTTCCAGCGCCTGCGGTTCGGCGCCGACAACGATCAGCAGGTCCCCTTCGCCGGCACGCTTCGGCCCGCCGGAGAGCGGGGCGTCAACCAGGGAGACGCCGAACTCCGCGAGACGGGCGACCGTGGCCGGAATGGCGTCGGTGCCCACCGTGCTGCCGAGGATCACGACGGCGCCCGGCTTGAGCACGGAGGCGACGCCGTTTTCGCCGAAGAGGACGTCGTCCAGCTGTTCCCCGTTGCGCACTGCCAGCAGCAGCGCGTCGGCGCCCTCGGCCGCCTCACGGGCGGAGGAGAAGGTCTTAATGCCGGCTTCTTCGGCGAGTTTCAGGCGCGGCTCGGCGATGTCGAAGCCGTGGACGGTCAGCTGGGTTGCCAGCCGGGCAGCCATGGGCAGACCCATGGCGCCCAGGCCGAGGACGGTGACTTTGTAATTCATGGTTTTCTCCGTTGAAATCTGGATTTCGGGGGCAGGCTAGAAAGTGTTGCTGAGTTTGCGGGTGACCTGGGCCAGGGATTCGTCGTCGCCCACGTTGCCGGCGAAAACGATGTACGGGATGCCCTTGGCGGGTCCGTCCACCGGCTCCCACAGGCTGACGATGCCCGGCAGCATGGGGCCGCGAACGATCGCGTGGCGGATTTCCAGGCCGTGGGCAGCCACGTCCGAGGACGTGATGCCTCCCTTGGCGATGACAAAGCGCGGCGGGAACGTCTTCAGGGTCCGGTTCACCACGGCGACGACGGCGGCGGACACCGTGCGGGCAATCCGCAGGCTTTCGGCGGCGTCGTCCGTTTTGATGAGCAGCCGGCTGGTGTGGAGGATGACGTCGGCGCTGTGGAGGGACTCCACCACCTCCCCGACGATCCCGGCCAGGTAGCCCTCGGAGTCGCCGCCGAGCAGCTGTTCGACGTCGATCTCCACGATGCGCGCGGCGCTGTGCTGTTCCACGAGGGCCTTGAGCTGGCGGGTGGTGACACCGACGTGCGAGCCGACGACGATCAGGCCGCCGGCGCCGGAGGGCGTGTTGCCCGCGTACGCCTCCTCGCCGCTGAGCGCGGGTCGGATTTCCTGGCCGATGCGGCCCCGGACGAACGGCGGGCCCACCCGGTAGAGCAGCTTCTTGCCGCGGCGTTCGGCTTCCTCGAGGCCCAGGGCGAGGGCGCGGAAATCGTTTTCGGTCACGATGTCTGCCACGATCGGGGTGGAGTCGGCGGCGGAGTCGATGGCGTCGGCGATCGCCTTGGCCGAGATCTGGGGATCGCCGTCCGGGCCGGCGGCGCGGATGATGTTCAGGTCCAGCACGATCACCGAATCCGCCGGGAACCGGCCGCCGGACTTCTCTTCCACGTACTTCGCCAGTTCGGAGTTGGCGAAGCCGAAGCTGGCATCCCGGGCGAATTCGGTTTCGGCCACGGGTGTGAGTTTTCCTGCATTCTCGCCGGTGCCGCGCATGTAGTGCACGCCGCCGATCGTCACGCGTCCGGCGTCGGGGAAGGCGGGGACGATCACGACGCCGTCCGTCGCCTCGCCGCTGACGGCGGCGACGGTCGCCGCGATGGTGTCCGGTTCCAGCGGGTAGTGGCCGCGGAGGGTGGAGTCGCTGCGGCTGACGAACGCGAGGCGGAGACCGGCACTCTCGGAACCGGCGCCGCCGGATTCGAGGGCGGCCGCCGCGAGGGCGTTCCGGACCACTTCCTCGTTGCGGGCGGCCGCTTCGGCGGGGTCCAGGCTCCGGGTGTTGGTCAGGACGTAGACGGCGTCCTGGCGGCGGCCGTCGATGCGGTGGTTGAAGGCCCACGTGAAGTCCGCGACCTCCCAGCGGGTGAGGACCGGCAGGTCGGCGACGGACTGCGTGCCGGTCGGGTCGTCGTCGAGCACCACCAGGATGCGGGGGGACGACTCGGACGAGGCCTCGAGGGCACCGGCCACGGTCCGTGCAGGGATTTGCACCTCTGCCGGGAAGGCGGCCAGCACATCTGATTCGAAAAGCTCTGATTCAAAGGGCACTTGCACTCCATTGTGGGAAAGTCTGCTGCGTTTGGGGTTATTTGTAAGATGTCTGACATCTAACATTTGAATGCTAGTGTGGCATACGGCACAAAGACGCGCAAGTAGACTTGTCCATCAGGCAACTCGGTGACGGCGAATGGGGAAAATTGGCTAGGAAGTCGCTGGTCGGCGTCGTCGCTGACGAACTGCTGGACCGCATTATTGCCGGCGAATTCCCGCCCGGCGCGTCCGTCCCCGGCGAGCTGGAGCTGAGCGCCCGCCACGAGGTGAGCCGCATGACGGTCCGTGAGGCGATGAAGACCCTCGAAGCACAGCAGATCCTCAGCGTGGAGCGTGGCCGGGGGACCTTCGTCAACCCGCTGAGCCGCTGGGCCTCCCTGGAGGCGGTACTCAGGGCGGCTTCAGAGGGAAAGAACGACGCCGCGGCCGCCGTTCAACTGATCGAGCTGCGCCGGATGCTGGAGTCGGGCGCCTGCGAGCTGGCCGCCGGCCGGATCAGCGATGCCGACCTCAAGACCCTGGCCGGGCTGCTGGAATCGATGCGCGCGGCGCACGAACGGCACGATGTGGCCGCGTTTGTGTCCGCGGACCTGGCGTTCCACGACCTCATCCTGCGCGCTGCGGAGAATGTTTTTGTGGCCGTCCTGTTCGCCCCGCTGCACCGGGTGCTGGAGAAGCGGCGGACCCAGACGTCAGAGGTGCGCGAAATCCAGGCGCACGCGATCGGGCATCACCAGAAAATCGTGGATGCGCTGGCGACCCGTGATCCGCGCCAGGCGCGGGATGCGATGGACGCCCACATGCAACAGACACTGGACGACCTCAAGACCTTCGTCCTGGCGGACCGGCAGGCCTGACTGGCGGTCCGGCTGGGCCGGCAGGCCTGACTGGCGGACCGACTGGGCCGGCTGACCGGCCGGCGCCGGGTAGCACCCGGCCGGCTCCGCCGAAGGCGCGTCGGGCCAGGGCTCAGCCGGTGCTTAGGCGAGCGAGAGGAAGAGCTTCTCGAGTTCGGCCCGGTCCAGGCTGGGGTCCTCCTGCTGCATGCACTGCTGCAGGCCCGTGGCGATGATCGAGAATCCGGCCCGGTCCAGGGCGCTTGAAACAGCGGCCAGCTGGGTGACGACGCTCTTGCAGTCGCGGCCCTCTTCGATCATGCGGGTGACGGCGGCGAGCTGCCCCTGGGCGCGGCGAAGCCTGTTGATAACAGGCTTCATGTCGGCGGGATCGAGTTGCATTTGTTCCTCCGGGGGCCATCAGGGTTCGATCCATAATATACCCCCCTGCGTATTACCCCTTGGGGAACGAAGTCGACCACCGGCCTAGGCTCCGGGCGGCGGGGGGCTGTCTCCGGGCGACTCCGGTGATTCGGCCGGCCGGCGCCACCGCTTTCACGTCAATGCGGTAGCGTTCGCGGGTGACCCGGTACCTCCGGTGATGTTGAGCGGCTTGATGCTGATGAAGGCGTCCCAGTTGCCTGTGCGTTTCATGTGCCTGCTGAGGGGTCCGAGCCGCCACAGTTCGCCCAGCGGCATGCCGAGTTTGGCCAGGAGCTGCTGGTGCATCATCCCGTTGTCGTTCGGTGCAGACTGCAGGTAAGGGCTTCCGGGCACCGCCGGCAGGCATTCGAGGGCGAAGTTGTCGGCCGCGATTAGCGCCAGCCGGTGGTCCCATGCCCAGGCGACGAATTCCTGTGATTGGGCGACTCCTGTGGCCCTGCGGCTGTCGCGGGTTTGTCGTTTCCCGTCGGGGCTCAGGTCCAGGAACCATTCGCACCAGCCGGTGTGGAGCATAAGAATGTCTCCCGGCCGGATAGTGAGGGCTTGGGCCTGGATGGAGGCCTGGATCAGGTCGAGGCCGAGGGGTTCTCCTGCTGCGTGGTCGATGGGGGCGCCCTGGCCGGTGCGGTAGCCGTCGAGGTCGACGAGCACTCCCCTGCCGGCTATGGGGTTCTCTGCCCACTCCTGGATGCCGAGATCCGGTGTGCCTTCCGTAATTCGGTCATCGGGCGTGCCGTTGTAGAACCCGACGTCGTCTGCGCGGCGGTGCCTGAGTCCGTCGATCTGGGTGGATCCCTGGAGGTAGTAGCCGTCGAGGTAGTCATCCCGGTGTGCCGGGTGCGAGGAGTAGATGGTGTGCCGGGGTGCACGGCGTTTGAGGGACATTCCGGGCGCGAAGGAGTCGGCCGCGTAGTCCAACCCGAAAACTGTGCCGGTCCTGATGCAGTTCTTGGCTTTCAGGATGGTGTCGTGGCTGATGAAGGACGGCGTTCCTCGGTCGGCTTCGGAGAACAGGCCCCACGACGTGCCAGCCAGTCCGCCTTCCCGCTCCAGCAGTTCGGCGAAGGTCGGGTAGGGACTGCCGCCCGTGGCTTCGGTCATCGCGCCGTGGCTTTCTGGGGGGTCTGTCCCTGCTTTTGGTAGCGGTTGTAGTTGAGGATAAAGCCGGCGATCGCGCAAACGGAGGCCGCCATGCACATCGGCGTTTTGATGGATTCGTTGAAAAATTCCAGCCATGCTCCTTGGCCGGCGATCAGGGCGATGGCCTGGCCGGCCACGAACAGCACGCCTCCCAAGAGGAGGGCTGCGAGGGTCAGGACGAAGACGACTTCGACAGCCTTTCGGATCTTGTGCATGTGGTTTTTCCTTTAGATCGGGAGGACGCCGAGGATGATCAGGACGCCGATTCCCAGCAGCGGCAGGGCGTAGTGGGTGAGGAGGCGGGCGAAGGTTTTGACGGGGTCCACGTCCGCGATGCCGCACGCCACGTACAGCGGCGCGCCTCCTGGGGGAACGGCCGCTTCGCAGGAGGAGAAGACCAGCACGGCGACGGCCGCTGTTGTTGCCGGCACTCCTGCGGCCACGAGGGCGGCGACGCCCACCGTTCCCACGGCGGCCATCGTCGCCGTAGCCGACAGCGGAGCTGCGACGGCGATGACGATCAGCCCGATCACGATGGCCAGCAGCCACAGCGGCAGGTTCATCCCGTTCAGCAGGTCGGTCATCTGCTTGGGGAGGCCGGTGGCGGCGAGGGCGTTGGCTCCGGCGAAGGCGAACACGACCGTGATGCCGACGATCCCGAACCTGGGGGCGGAGTTCTGCAGCAGCAACCACCAGCCGCGGCCGCTGCCAGGCAGCTGCTTTCTACCCAGCAGGGCTCCGGTGATGATGAGGACCACAGGGATCCAGACGATGACGCTGACGGCCTTGCTGATGTCTCCCCCGGTCCAGTCCGAAAGTGCCGTGGCGATCGCGCCGGAGGTGATGATCAGCGGGATGGCCACGACCACGAACAGCAACATTGTGGCCCAACCGCGGCCCACCGCTGCCCGGAACGGCAGCCGGTGAGCGGCATCCATCGGCGTCATTCCGCTCTTGCGGATCAGCAGCCAGGTAACGATGAGCCGGTGCAGGAAGCACCACAGGCCGCCGATGAGCAAGGGCAGGACGAGGTCGTCGATGTCCAGCAGGGGCCCCACGGTGGCGGACCCGACGAGGACAAACATTGAGGCGCTGAACGGGAAGGTGATCCCCATTCCCGCGTTGCCCGCGACAAGCGTCGCCGCCGCGGGCTTGTCCAGCCGTGACTTTTCCATCCAGGGGATGGTGACGGATCCGACCGTTGCGGCGATGGCGGCCTGGTTGTGGACCACTCCGCCCAGGCCCGCCGACGCGACAGTGGAGACCCACGCGGGTCCGCCCTTGACCCCGCCGATCAGGGAGTTCAGCAGGTCGATGAGCCGGTCCAGCACGCCGGTTTTGTCCAGGAGGTACCCCATGAAGACGAACGCCATCGTCGCGTAGACGATTTCGTCGGTCACGGCCGAGTACAGCGCTTCCCCTCCGATCTGTGCAGCGGCGGGACCGGTGAAGGGAAGCACCACCAGGAAGCCGAGGATCATGGCTTCCCCCACGCTGCGCTTGAGCAGTGTCGTCCAGAGCAGGATGACGGCCAGGTAGGCTCCAAGAGCCCAGATGCCGATCATGTTGCCGCTCCTGCCGGGGAATTTTTTGCTGCTGGAAGGTTCATCGTTGGTTCCTGTCCCTGATTCTGCCTCATGCTGGGGTCAGCGCAAGGCAGCGGCCGCCGGCACCTCTTCCTGGGCCATGCGGGTCAGGGCGGCTGCGGAGGCTGACGTCATCTCGGCCGGCACGCCCAGGTCCGACAGGTAGCTGGCGGTGTCCTGCATTTCCTTGGAGCGGCGCACGGCGTGCTTGGCGGTGCCGGTCAAGAACCTGTCGATGACGGCTTGGCCGTCTCCGGCGAGTTGACCGGCGATCTGGGCCCGGATCCAGTCCTCCAGCCCGGCGGCCCGGCCCGCGGTGACGGCCTCGACCACCACCGAGGCCAGGCCCTTCATCAGGACGCTGCGGAGAAGTTTGTGGGCCATGGCCGCACCCGGCTCGCCGTCGACGATTTCGACGTCGGCCCCCAGCGGGGACAGGAGCTCGGCAACGGCCCGGGAGCCGGGGCCGCTGACCATCAGCGGTGTGCGTACACCCTGAGTGGGGACCGGCCCGAGGATGGCGACGTCGGCGAAGGCTGCCCGGCTGGGAAGCTGGCCGAGTTCGCGCATGGCCTGCGGGGAGGATGAGGTGAAGTCCGCGTAGCAGCTCCCCGCGGGCAAGACCGGCAGGCACTCCTGCGCGACTGCCCGTGCGGCGCCGGCCCCCGTGAGAACGAGGACGATGTCAGCTCCGCCGCAGGCTTCGGCAGCGGTAGCTGCACGAGTGACGCCGGCCGGGGTGGTCGGGGCCACGGGATCAAACCCGGTGACCGTGTGGCCGGCGGCAGTGAGGGCTGCGGCGTAGGTGGCTCCGGCTTCGCCGAGGCCGATAACGGTGCACGCTGTCATTTGTTAGGTGTCTTTTCTGTCTAGTGGCGGTCGGCGATGATGGCGGCCCGGCGGCTGGTTTCGTCGGCGAAGACGGCCTCGGCGGCTTCCGCCACGGCTGCTGCCTGTTCACGGGGGATGACAACCACGCCGTCGGAGTCGCCGATAATGACGTCGCCCGGCAGGACGGGAACCCCGCCGAAGGAAATCGGGGTGCCGAGCCGGGAGGGCCCGTTCTTGTAGGGGCCGGCGGGGGTGGTGGCGCGGGCGAAGACCGGCATGCCGATTTCCGCGAGGGCTTCGGCGTCGCGGGCCGCCCCGTCCAGGGCGAAGCCCGCGATGCCGAGGTTGATGGCGCGTTCGCCGATCAGTTCGCCCAGCAGTGCCCGGGATTCGTCCCCGCCGCCGGAGACGACGATCACGTCTCCGGGGCGGGCGAGCTGCAGGGCGCGGTGGATGCCTTGGTTGTCGCCGGGGCGTGTCCAGACGGTGAAGGCCGGTCCGGCGAGGCGGGCGCCGGGCCAGATGGCCTGGATGGCTGAGTCGGCGATTCCGAGGCGGTCCATGGCGTCGCCGATGTTGGCGGCGGGCACTTTGGCGAGGCGCTCGAGCACGTCCTTGTCGGGGCGGGCGAAGTCTGCGTCGATGTCCTCAAGGACGGGCGTTGTCATGGTGGTGTCTTCCGTGGATGGGGGTTGGTGGGGGGACTAGTCTTTTTTCTGAACCAGTGGGAGGACCTTCTTGAAGTCCTCTTCCTGGCCGGCCCAGAACTGCTTGTAGTCGCCGCCGTTGAGGTAGCTGGTCTGCAGGCCCAGGTCCTTCATCTTCTGCACCACGGCCGGGTCTTCGATGGCCTTCTGCAGGGCAGCTTCCAGCTTCTTCGCGACACCCTCGGGCAGCCCGGCCGGGGCGGAGTAGCCGCGGACGGTGCCGGCTTCAACTTCGTAGCCTGATTCCTTGAAGGTGGGGACGTCGGGCAACGACGGGGACCGCTCGGAGGTCATTACGCCCAGGACGCGGGCCTTGCCCTGCTTGGTCAGGTCGGTCACGTCGCTGACGTTGGCGACGAGGATGTCCACGTGCTTGCCGAGGAACGCGGTGGTGGCCTGGGATGCGCCTTCGGAGAAGTGGACCGGGGCGAACTCGGCACCGGTAGCTTCCTGGATCTGCGCCATGGCGAAGTGTTCGCCGGTCTGCAGGCCCGTGGTGGAGGCGGTCATGGACTTCGGGTTGGCCTTGGCGGCGTCCAGGAGTTCCTTCAGCGTCTGGTAAGGGCTGTCGGGCTGTACGGCGATGACGGCGGGGTCTATGACCTGACGGCCGAGGGGCTGAAAGCTCTCGCGGGTGTACTTGGCGCCGCGGGAGGGATCCAGGGGTGAAACGACCACTGACGGGGAGCCGGTGGCGCCGATGGTGTATCCGTCGGCTTTGGCACTGGTCAGCTGGGTGTAGCCGATCTGACCGCCGGCGCCGGGCTTGTTGATGACCTCAACGTTGGTGCCAAGCTCCTTCTCCAGGATGGGCTGGATGAGCCTGGCTGCCGTGTCGACTGCCCCGCCTGAGCCGAAGGCGACGACGATGTCGATGGACTTGCCCTTTTTCGGGAAGTCGTCGGCGGCGGCAGTGGTGGCTCCGGCGTTGGCACCGCAGCCTGTGAGGGCGATCAGGGTTGCTGCTGCGAAGGCAGCGGCGATACGGGGACGGGTGATCATTGTTCTTCTCCTTTGAAGGGGTGTTTGGGGGTAGTGCATGTGAGGGGTGGTTTTAGGTTTCGGGGTCTTCGTTCAGTGCCTTGGGCTTGCGGAGCTTGAGCAGCGGGCTGAAGACGATGAGGAGGCCGAGGCCGATGAGGACTGCAGAGAAGGGGCGGTTGACGAAGATGCCGAAGTCGCCCTGCGAGATTTCCAGGGATTCCCGGAGGGAGCGTTCCATGAGCGGTCCGAGCACCAGCGTCAGCACCATGGGCGCCAGTGGAATATCCAGGTGCCGCAGGGCGAGGCCGAGGAGGCCGAAGCCGATCATCACGAAGACATCGAAGACGCTGAAGTTGATGGTGTAGGCGCCGATGACCATGAAGAGCAGGATGAGGGCGGTCAGGATCGTTGTCGGCACACGGAGGATGGAGGTCCACAGCCCGACCAGGGGGACGTTCAGGATCAGCAGGAGGAGGTTGCCGATGAAGAGGCTCGCGATGATCGCCCAGGCGATTTCGGAGTGCTCGGTGAAGAGGGTCGGCCCCGGGGTGAGGCCCTGCTGAAGGAATGCTCCCATCAGCACGGCGATGGTGGGTGATGCCGGGATGCCGAGGGTGAAGAGCGGGATCAGTGCGGCGTTGGCGTGGGAGTTGTTGGCTGTTTCCGGGCCGGCGACACCTTCGATGGCGCCCTTGCCCAACTCGTTGCGGTGGCGGGAAAACTTCTTTTCGGCGCCGTACGCCAGCAGGGAGGACACGGAACCGGTCATGCCGGGGATGAGTCCGAGTCCGAAGCCGATGCCGGTGCCGCGGGCCATGGCCGGTGCGCTCCGGCGCCATTCCCCGCGGTTGGGGAGCAGGGAACGGAAATTCGGTGCATGCACTGTGGGCGTTGCACTGTTTTTGCGGTGGGAGAGAAGTTCGGAGAGTCCGAAGACGCCCACGATCACGGCGACGAAGCTGACGCCGTCCAGGAGCCGGTCCATACCGAAGGTGAACCTGGGTGCGCCGGCGACGGGGTCGATACCGACCATGGCGATCAGCAGGCCCAAGGCGCCGGAGATGACTGCTTTCACCATGGATTTGCCGGCCAGGGCGACGAGGAGGGATATGCCGACGACCATCAGGGCGAAGAATTCGGGTGGTCCGACGAGCAGGCCGAGTTCCCCGAGGGGTTTCGCGGCCGCGACCAGGCCCAAGGTGGCTATCGTTCCGCCGACGAAGGATCCGACGGCGGCGATGGTCAGTGCCGCCCCCGCCTTGCCCATCTTGGTCATCGCGTAGCCGTCAATGGTCGTGATGGCAGAAGCGGCCTCACCGGGCGTGTTCAGCAGCACGCTGGTGATGGTTCCCCCGTAGGCGGTGCCGTAGAAGATGGCGCACAGCATGATGATCGCGCCGGTCGCATCCAGGTTCATCGTGAGGGGGATCAAGAGGGCGACACCGGCGACGGGTCCGATTCCGGGCAGGACGCCGATGATGGTGCCGAGGATGCAGCCCAGGAAGGCAAAGAGCAGGTTTTGCCAGGTCATGGCGGCCGCGAAGCCGCCCATAAGTTCGTTGAAGATTTCCACGTCTAGAGTCCGATCGTGTTCAGCAGGGGGAAGGCCGAAACGGGCAGCGACACGTTCAGGCCGTAGTTGAAGGCGTAGAACGCACCAACGCTGCCGGCGAGGGYCGTGACCAGGGAAGAGACCCAGGACCGGCGTCCGCGCACCTTCAGGTGGTACATCAGGAACAGGAACATGCTCAGCTGGAAGCCGAGCAGGTCCATCACCGCCGCAAGGATGACCAGGCTCACGACGACCTCAATTACCAGTCGCCGGTCCACACCTTCGCCCGTCTCGCTGGGGCTGCGCAGTTCCTGGATGAGCCAGAGCGCCGACATCGCGACCAGCACCGCTCCCATGGCGAACGGGAACAGGCCGGGGCCCGGCCCCAGCGAGGTCCACAGGCCGAGGCCGACCGAATTGACCAGGACGTAGGCGCCGACGGCGGCGAACGCGCTGATACCCACCAGCACGGAGCGAGCCACTCGGGCTCGGCTCTCGCTCTCGGGTTTCGTCTTGATGGACTCCGTTGTCATCGTTTCCTTCTAACTCACCTGATAAATTTCATAGAATGAAATTATATTGCGTACAGAGAAATAGTGACACCCGACACAGGGGCTGTCAAGCGCAAGGAAGTTACATAGAATGAAATGATGACGACGCTGACATCCACGCACTCGGGCAGGTCCGCGGATGAGCCGAAGGGCTCGAATATGCGCTCCCTCTCCAGGGCCATGGAGGTATTCGCCGAGCTCCAGCGCGCAGAGCGCCCGCAGCGCCTCAGCGACCTGGCCCGGACATGCGGCATGAGCTCGCCCACCACACTGCGAATCCTGCGGGTCCTGCAGGACTTCGGCATGGTCAGCCAAACGGATAAGTCCTACCGGATCGGGCCGGCCGTGCTGCCCGCAGCCAGAAGCTACCTGGAGAATGATCCACTGGTCGTCGCGGCTCGTCCCGTCCTGCAGCAGGTGGCATCCCAGACCGGGCTCACGGCATCGCTGTATACGCGTCTCGGATTCGAGCGAATCCTGGTTGCCCGCGTCGATGGCGAAGCCCCCCTTCGCTACGACCTCCCCCTGGGCAAGCGGCTTCCGCTCACTTTGGGGGCGGCGGGCAAGATTCTCCTTGCCTCGGCTTCCGAAGAGGAGCTCCAGCAGGTGGCGGCAGCAGCGATCGCGGCAGGCCACGAGGACGCCACATTTACGGCCGAGGTGCTGCGCTCCCGGCTGCCCGGTCCCGGAGACGACTACGCATACTCGGCTGATGAACGCGCCACGGGAGTCCTGTCCGTCGCTGTGGCCGTACCTCACCGGGCCGGCCCGCCCAGCGAGTCCATTTCCCTGACGAGCCCGGTTGAGGCTGCCACCGAAGCCACGCTCCGGGCCGGCGTTCCGGAGCTGCGGCGCGCGGCAGGCAGGCTCTCGGAGTTGCTGGAAGGCTCCGTGTATTAGAAGGAGTCCCGCCGGAGCCGGGCTCCATCGGCAGCCGTCCGAGCGCCGTCGGATGCCCGGCTCCCGCTAGGGACCTTAGTACCTAGTGAAACTTGAATTCCCGGCGTATTGCTGGGAGTGTGAACGCCGCCGGTTTCCTGGATCCTGGCGCCGGCTGGGCCGGCGGACGGGGCCCCGCGCCGGGGCAGGGCCGGAGGCAGGGCGCTCCATGGATCAGGACCGCGGGGCTGTGGAGCCGATATGTCGCCATGGGGGATTCATTTACGGCCGGTCTCGGGGATCCGGAACCACTGAGTCCGGGCGGCATGAGGGGCTGGGCGGACCGAGTCGCCGAAGAACTCAGCGAGGGCAGGGCGGACTTCCGCTACGCCAATCTCGCTGTCAACGGCCTGGTCCTGCGTGACATCCTGGACCGGCAGCTCGGACCCGCAATCGCACTGAAGCCGGACTTGGTCACGCTCTCCGCCGGCGGAAACGACCTGGTCTTCCACCGGAGCGATCCGGACCGGCTGGCTGCCACCCTAGACGCCGCAGTGGGCATGCTCAGTGCCACCGGCGCCACCGTCGTGCTGTTCACCGGCCCGGACTGGGGCGATACTCCGCTGCTGGGCCATAACCGGGGCAGGGTGGCCGTCTTCAACGAGAACATCCGGACCATCGCCACGCGCCATCACGGGGTCATCGCCGATCTTTGGGCCTTGCGGCAGCTCTCCGACCCGAGGATGTGGGATCCCGACCGCCTGCACTTTTCGCCGATCGGACACCACACCATCGCCGCCATGGTGCTGGAGTCCTTGGACGTCCCCCACACCCTGAGGCCGCTGGAACCCAAGCCCATGCCCGCAGCGAGCTGGCGGGACAGCAAAGCCGGAGACCTCGCCTGGTTCACCAACTACCTGCTTCCCTGGATGGTCAGCCGCGTCCGGAAACGGTCCGATGCCCCGCTGCGGACTGCCAAGCGTCCCGAGCCGGGCCCGGTCTACGGATCCTGAAGCCCTGCAGTCTGAGGCGCTGCCTCCGGACCCTAGTCCCGTTGCGATCTGTCGGCTAATCTGCAGGAACGGCCCACCGCCGGGTCTCGATGGCGATCACGAGGAGCGAAGTTGTCTAATCACACTTACAGCATTTCTGAAATTGTCGGAACGTCGAACGAGGGCGTTGATGCCGCCGTCCGCAACGGCATCGCCGAGGCCGCCAAGACCCTGCGGAACCTGGACTGGTTTGAAGTCAAGGAAATCCGCGGACACCTCGAAAACGGCGAGGTGTCCGACTGGCAAGTGACCATCAAGCTCGGGTTCCGGCTGGAACGGTAGCCTCCGACGCCGCCCCGCACGCCCCGCCTTCGCAGGACCATCGCGTGCAGTACACGCAACTCGGCCGCTCGGGCCTGAAAGTCTCCAGGCTCTGCCTCGGAACCATGAACTTCGGCCCAAAGACCGAAGAAGCGGATGCCCACGCCATCATGGACTCGGCACTGAGTGCGGGCATCAACTTCTTCGACACCGCCAACGTCTACGGCGGTACCGGCCAGCGGGGCCGTACGGAGGAAATCCTTGGCCGATGGTTCGCCAGCGGCGGCCAGCGGCGTGAACGGACCGTGCTGGCGACGAAACTTTACGGCACGATGACGGACCGGCCCAACGAGTCGCGGCTTTCCGCGTTGAACATCCGACGCGCCCTCGACGCGAGCCTGAAGCGGTTGCAGACGGACTACATAGACCTCTACCAGTTCCACCACGTGGACCGGGCCACGCCTTGGGACGAAATCTGGCAGGCGATCGACGTCGCGGTCCAGCAGGGAAAGATTCTCTATTCGGGCAGCAGCAACTTTGCCGGCTGGCAGATCGCGCGGGCGCAGGAGGCTGCCTCGCGCCGCCACACCTACGGTCTGGTCAGCGAGCAGTCCATCTACAACCTGCTGACCCGCAACGTCGAGCTGGAGGTCATTCCGGCCGCGCAACAGTACGGGCTCGGGCTGATGCCCTGGTCGCCGTTGCAGGGCGGGCTGCTGGGCGGCGTGCTGAAGCCGGGGCGCGACGGTGTGCGCCGCACCGAGGGCCGGTCCCTCGAAACCCTCAAGAAGCACCAGGACCAGATCCGCCAATACGAGGATTTCACCCGGGAACTGGCGCGGGAACCGGGTGACGTCGCCCTGGCATGGCTGCTGCACCAGCCGGCCGTGACCGCCCCGGTTGTGGGCCCCCGCACCCAGGACCAGCTCGACTCAGCCCTCCGCGCCCTGGACCTCGCGCTCGAGCCCGAGGCGCTGCAGCGCCTCGATGACATTTTCCCCGGATACAGGACGGCACCGGAGGACTATGCGTGGTGACACCCGCAATTAATCGAGATCGGCGGATGGCCAGCCACGGAGAAAGGAGAGCTGTTACCAGCCACAACTAGGGGCGTAAAACCCCACGGCAGCCGCGGCGAGGAGGATTCCCTTCCTCTCGAATGGCTCTTTGATACTAAGCATGATTAGTATTGGGGGAAGAAGGATGTAGCGCACCCGGCAACCCGGGTGCCTCCTCAATGAAGAAGAAGGAACGATAAAAATGGGTTTTTTCGCATTTCTGATTCTGGGCCTCATCGCCGGCGCAATCGCTAAGGCAATCCTCCCGGGCAAGCAGGGCGGTGGCATTCTCATCACGCTGCTGCTCGGCGTCGTCGGCGCTATTCTTGGCGGCTGGATTGGCGGATTGCTCTTCAACACGGGCATCAATGAGTTCTTCTCGCTGTCGACCTGGCTCCTGGCCATCGGCGGTGCGATCATCGTCCYGCTCGTTTACGGCATGATCACCAAGCGTTCGGCCCGCTAAAGCCAACGCGACCGGAAACCGGTCCCGGGATTTTTCCCGGGGCCGGTTTTTTGGCACACGGCCCCCACCACTTTTAATACCCAGCACCATCGAGGAACAGGAGTACGGCATGAAAGGCAAACTTCTTTTCGGAGCAGGAATCGCAGCGGGCTACGTTCTCGGGTCGCGGTCCGGACGCGCCGCCTACGAGAAGCTCAAGGCACGGGCGGCAGCCCTCTGGGAAAGCCAGCCCGTCCAGGACAAGGTGGCCGCGGCAACCGACGCGGTGAAGGAAAAGGCCCCCGAGGTGTCCGAACAGCTCGGCGAAGCCGCCCGGCGGGCGGGGACGGTCATTGGTTCCGCGGTCCGCCGTGACCCCTCCCCCACCGAGCCTGCAGGCAAGGCGGACGACGGCGGCATCACGGCTTCCGGCGGTGGCATCCCCGCGCACAGCGCCCATCCCGAAACCGTCAACCTCGGGACCTCCACGGCGTCCGACGTCGAGTCGGACCCGGCACTGAACGACCAGGCCGGCCAGGACTGGTCCGACGAAGGCGGAGCCACCAGCGCCGGTCCCGCGACCAACGTCGACCCCGACAAGCTGTCCTAACCCAAGCCGTTCGGGCTACGAGGGCACACCCCGCACGGGTGTCCCGATGACGACCGTGGCGTCCAGCTCCTCAGAGCTGGCCACCCGGGCCGTCAGGCCGCTGCGGATGAAAAGATCCACGGTCTGCGGCGCCTGCCGCCGGCTCGTTTCGATCAGCAGGTGCCCGCCGGGGGCCAGCCACTGCGGCGCCCCGGCCGCCACCAGCCGCTGCACCTGAAGCCCGTCTTCACCGCCGTCGAGGGAAACCCGCGGCTCGTGGAGGCGGGCTTCCTGCGGCATGGTGCCAATTTCGGCGGAGGGAACATACGGGGCGTTGACGGCGAGGACATCGACCCTTCCGCGCAGCCGCTCCGGGAGCGGCCCGTAAAGATTCCCTTGGTGGACCTCACCGCCGCACGGCACGATGTTGCGGACTGCGCACTGCACGGCTGCCGCGTCGACGTCGGAGGCATGAAGATGCACGGGACCGGCCAGCGCCGCGAGCGCGGTCCCCACCGCCCCGGAGCCGCAGCAGAGGTCGACGACGACCGGCGCCTGTCCGGTGCCGCCGGATGCGCCCAGGAGCCGCGCGGCCTCCCGGACCAGGAACTCCGTGCGGCGGCGGGGCACAAAGACTCCGGTGTCCACTTGGATCCGGAGTCCGCAAAACTCCGCCCAGCCGAGGAGGTGCTCGAGGGGCAGGCCGGAAACCCGCTGCTCCACGAGCGCGTCGAGGTGATCCGGTGTGGCTGCGGCCTCGGCCAGCAGCCTGGCCTCCTCCTCGGCGAAGACACAGCCGGCCGCACGGAGCCTCTTGACGATATTGCGCCGCGTAATGACCTCGGGCCGGGGCGCGGGAGGGGCGGTCATGCCAAGGATCCCCTTTCCGTTAGTGTGCCGGAAATCTCATGCTACCGAAGTGGCAGGATGGCACCAGGTCCATGCGATAAATGGCTTCCGAATCACGGCTGCCGAAGGCCGCATGTCCCGCACAGGAGGCGGCGGATGGACATGCCCGGCAACCCGTGACCGCGGGACATGCCCATTCCCCGGACCCAGGACCGGGCATAACACCACTATGCCCCACGCAGGTGGCCGCGGATGGACATGCCCGGGAACCCCTGACCGCGGGACATGCCCATTCCCCGCACCCGGGCCCGGGCATAACTGCCCTATGTCCAACCCTCTAATCAGCAGGAGCGCATGTCCCGCGGAACGAAGCCCGCGGCAGAGCATCCGCGCGCCCGTCAGCGCCCCGAGCCGGCCCAGTCCAGCAGTCGGTCCAGGGGCCACGTGGTGACGATCCGCTCAGCCGGCACGCCGTTGCGCTCGGCCCGTTCGGCGCCGTACTGCAGGAAATCGAGCTGTCCCGGGGCATGGGCGTCGCTGTTGATGCTGAACAGGCAGCCGGCGTCGAGGGCCAGGTCGATGAGGGCGCCGGGCGGGTCCTGGCGTTCGGGCCGTGAATTGATTTCAACGGCGACGTTGTGCTCCGCGCAGGCAGCGAAGACCTCTTCGGCGTCGAACTCCGACGCCGGGCGGGTGCCCCGGCCGCCTTGAACCAGACGGCCGGTGCAGTGGCCGAGCACATTGGTGTGCGGGTCCGTGACGGCGCCGAGCATCCGGCGGGTCATGGTGCCCTTGTCGGAGCGAAGCTTCGAATGCACGCTGGCGACGACGATATCCAGCCGGTCCAGCATCTCCGGGGTCTGGTCCAGGGTGCCGTCCTCGAGGATGTCGACCTCGATGCCCCGCAGGAGGCGGACGCCGCCGCCGTCGGCGTTGATCTCCTCGACAATGGCAAGCTGCTCCGCGAGCCGCCCGGCACTCAGCCCGTTGGCGATCTTGAGATTGGGCGAATGGTCCGTCAGGGCAAGGTACTCCCGGCCCAGGATCTTGGCCGCGTCCACCATGGCCTCAATCGGGGATCCGCCGTCGGACCAGTCGCTGTGGCTGTGCAGGTCTCCGCGCAGCGCGGCCAGCAGCTCGTTCCCGCCCGGCACCAGCGGCTGGGCTCCCCGGCTTCGCAGTCCGCCCAGGTACTCCGGAACGTCGCCGTCGAGCGCCTGGCTGATGACCTGGAAGGTCCGGTCGCCGATCCCTTTGGTCCGCTTCAGCCGGCCGTCGCGGGCCCGGGCGGCCAGTTCTTCGGCCTCGAGGCCGGCGATGATCCCGGCGGCTTTCCGGAACGCCTGGATCTTGAACGTCGGCGCGAGCTCGCGCTCGAGCCAGAAGGCAATCTCATTGAGCGCGTCGACGGCATCCATGGCACCATCTTGCACCCCGGCGGGGGTGCCGGGGACCTCCGGGGTGTTCGAATGTCGCGGCGTTTTGGGCAGCGGTGCCTTCGTTCTGAGAGACTTGTCCCGGCCGGGGCCTGATCCGGTGGGGAACTACGCCGGCGGTCCATGGGGAGGGCCGGCCTGGCAGCTGGGAAATCTTCAGAATTATGGTGCTGCTCGACCGGTCTACGCTCATGGTGGTCTTCGCCGTGATGACGCTGACCATGCTGGTCCTGTTCTACTTCGACACCTACCGCAAGAGCCGGGCTCCCTTCGCCGGGTGGTGGTGCTGGGCTGTCGCTTCCTTTTTCGTGGCCGCCGTCCTGTACTTCCTGGGCGAGGTCCAGGCAGTCGGCTGGGCCACGAGCTTGGGCAACGGTGTGATGGTGCTCGGCTCGGGCTGCGTCTGGGCCGGCACCCGCTCGCTGGCCGGCCGGCGGGTCCGGCCCGGGCTTTTCGGGTTCCCGGCGACGGCGGCTGTCGCCGTTGACGCCGCAGTCCGCTATTCAGAAAACGCCCGGATCGGCAGCGTGGTGCTCCTGGCGCTGATGGGCACCGCGATCGGACTGGCGTCCGTGGAACTGTGGCGCGAGCGGGAAGAGTCCTGGCACCTTGTCCGGTCCCTCGCCGTCGCGACAGCGGGCTGTGCCGCGTATTACCTGAGCCGGACAGTCGGGCTGGCCGTGCTTGGCCCGGCGGATCCGCTGTTCCAGGTGCTGTTCGGCACCGGCGTGACCCTGCTGATGGCCATGGTCCTGTTGGTGGTGGTCTCTTCCAGCATCACATCGCTGAACTACGCCCGCCGCACCGAGGACCTGCAGGAGCTGGCCTACCGTGACGGGCTGACCGGGCTGTTGAACCGCGGGGAATTCATGCACCAGGCCAACCGCAGGCTCCGGGCCAACCTGGCGGCCGGCGTCGACACGGCGGTTGTGATGGCGGACCTGGACCGGTTCAAGGCAGTCAACGACCGATTCGGACATGACGCGGGCGACGGCGTCATCCGGGCTTTCGCCGACGCCTGCCGCTCAGCCGTGCGGGACGCTGACCTGGTGGGCCGCTACGGTGGCGAAGAATTCGCGCTGCTGCTCGACGGCGCCGACGCCGAGGAGGGCGTCCGGATCGCCGACAGGATCAACGCCTCGCTGGCCGAAAACAGTTCCCTTCCCGACGGCATGGACGCGCCGACGGCGAGCTTTGGCGTGGTTGACTCGCGCGACCGGAACGCGGGGCTGCAGCGCCTCCTCCGGGAAGCGGACCGGGCCCTGTATGAGGCCAAGGCGGCGGGCCGCAACCGGGCGGTCATCGGGTTCACAGGGGCGGGCACCCAGGCAGGCTGAGCCGCCCGGAGCTTGAGCTGCCTTGAGTCCGAGCCGCCCGGCAGCTCAGGATGCGCGCGGAAGCTTGGCTGCGAGCCTGCCCGCCGCGGCAGCCGAAGGCCGGGCCGCGGGATCCATGGCGGTCATGGCGGCCAGCAGCGATACCCAGGCCGCACCGAGGCCGGCCGGAATCGCGGGATCACGAAGGGTCCGCGCCACCAGGGATTCCACCGGGGTTCCCGGGAACGCCTTGGCCCTTGTGAGGCACTCCAGCAGCACGAGTCCCAGGGAGTAGATGTCGCCGGGCGCGCCCGGGTGCCGGCCTGCGGCCTGCTCCGGGCTCATGTAGTGCACGGTGCCGGAGGAATCCCCCGGCTCCAGCTCAGTGCCGGTCGGGGTGGCGATGCCGAAATCGGCGATCCGGACGGCGGAACGCCGCAGTTCACTCAGCAGGATGTTCGCGGGTTTGATGTCCCGGTGGACCAGGCCCCGCGCATGGACGTGTGCCAGCCCGGACAGTGCCGCCTCAGCCCAGCGGGCCACGTCGCCGGCGGCTGCGGCGCCGTTGCGGATCCGCTCGGCGAGGCTTCCGCCGTAGGCATACTCCTCGACGAGGAACGGGCGGCCCGCCCACTGGTCACCTGCCGGGACGATGCCCTCGGCGATGAAGGTGACGACCGCGGGGTGGTCCAGCGAAGCCAGGATGCGCGCCTCGGCGTGGATCCGTTCCGCCTGCCGCGGGTCAGGGCCTTCGGCGACTTTAATCGCGACGGGCCGTCCGTCGTGCAGGTCCGTCCCGCGGAACACCGTCGCGGTGGCACCCCGCCCCAGGAGCTCATGGACGACGAAACGCCCCGAGGGGGCGTCCGGAAGCGCCAGCACTCTGGCACCGAGTCCGGCTGAAATGACCGCGGGGGCGGTGACCGCGGGCCGTTCCGCCAAGACCGCAGTTGAGGGCAGGGTCACCGGCTGAGCTCGGACAGAATGCCGGACGTATGCACTATGCCGTCCAGCTGGAAGCCGCAACCGCAGCGCCAGACCGGCGGCAGCTCTGCCGCGGCATCGACCGGCGCGAAGGAGTACACGGAAATAGTGGCCGCGGCCGGGGCTTTCCACTCCATTGGCATCCCGCAGTGGCTCGGTGCAGCCAAGGCCTGCGCGGGAGGCAGAACGGCTGGTGCCATTTCAGCCACGGCGCCGCCGGAAAAGCTAATATCAGACATAGTTGGTAAGCATACATATAACTAGTCAGACTAGCTAGTTGACGCGCCGGTTAATCTCCGACGTCGGCTGACGGCTCCGCGATGGCTTCACTCATGCGCCTCAGGAACTTGACTATGGTTCTCGCCTCCTCGCTGCTGAGACCTTCCGCGACGGTCATCATTCTGCGGTGCATCTCCCCCAGGGTGGCGCGGACCTCTGCATCCGTAGCCGCCGTGGGGACGATCACCAGCGAGCGCCGGTCCGTGGGGTGTGGCTCACGGCGGACATGTCCACTGCTTACGAGCCGGTCGATCAACGAGGTGGTGGAGGCCGTGGTGATTCCCAGGACGCGGCTAAGGTCCTTGGGTCCCGCCTGCTCGCCGGCAGCCTGGGCGCGAAGCAGGTACCTCAACGCCAGCAGGTCCGTCTCGCCCATTCCCATGGAGTCTCTGGTGGAGCGCCGCCGGGCGACTTCCACAATGCGGTACTCACGCAGGGCCTGGAGGACGGCGCCGGGCGGGTCAAGGCCGTCGTCGGGTCCATACCAATACCCGGAACCGGAGGGGCTATTCGCGCTCATCCGGCAATCCTAGCCCAGCTGATTACTAGCCCATCGTGCTATCGCGAGGACGGCCGGGTAACGCCAGGGCCCTGGTAGAGCGGAGAGATGCCTGCGGTGAGCTGAGCCGCGGCCCCTACCAGCTGGCACCGGGCTCGTAAGTCCCGGCGCTCCACTCCTGACCTTCGGGGTCAAGCACCCTAGCCCTGCGCGTGCCCCACTCCGTCTCTTCCGGCGGGATCACGGCACTCCCCCCGCCCGACAAGGCCTTCCGGTAGAAGTCATCAACGTCATCGACCAGGAGATAGAGGCCGCCGCCCGTGGATCTGCCGATCAGTGCGGGTCGCTGGTAGTCCGCATCGGCGCTCGAGACCATGATGACGGCGTCACCCATGCGGACCTCGGCGTGTGCGACTTCGCCGGCGCCGGAATCTTGACGGCGGACCAAGGAAAACCCGACGTGCTCCATCCACGACAGTGCCGCCGGCGCGTCTCGGTAGCTGAGGTAGGCGAAGAGCCGGGCGTCCATGACGGCATGATATCCCCGGAGCTTCGCACGGGCCATCGCTGCCAGCATCAAGATCACACTCGAACGCACGGACCGCCTAACGCCCACGCGGGAGCAAACCGGGGCCGGACGCAAAAAACCCCGGCATCCTGTCGCCAGGATGCCGGGGTTTTCCCACTCTTCGCTAAAAGAGTGGGCCCTGTGGGGATCGAACCCACGACCCACGGATTAAAAGTCCGATGCTCTACCAACTGAGCTAAAGGCCCCAGCCGATGCCCTGAAACCGCGGATGAATCCGCTGTTTTAGGGCCGATCAGCCCAGTCCATTTCTGGACGTTAATACTGTACCCCAGACCGCGGCCGGTTTTTCGCACGGGCCCGGACGCCGCCGTCGTGCGCCGGGCGGGTCTCCGGCGCCGGCCCGGCCTCCGGCTTCGGAGCCGCCTCCGGCCTGCGGGCCGTATGCTCGATTCCCCGACGGCACTGGAGTAGCGTGGTGGCATGAGCGAGCAAGCAGGATCCAGCGCCCCCGGACCGCACCGGCACCACAAGCCGAAGGCCTTCGCCCCCATCGACTTTGAGCCCTTCGCGGGCGGAGCCGACCCTGCCCGCATCTCCGAGGCCGCCCATCTCGCCGCGCAGGCACTCGTGCGCCGCGGACGCGACAGCGATGACCCGGTTGTGACCAAGCGGCTCGTGAAGCTCGCCGACGAACAGGGTCTGGAGGCCATCGCCGAAATGTGGGCCGAAAGCCCCGCACGCTCGCTCCCCGGCGCTCTCTGGCGCCTGTACGCCCTCCGTGCCGCCACCATCCAGGACCCCGAGCGGATCTCCGTGTACTTCAGAGCCGGCAAGGACACCGCCCAGGTCTCGCACGTGGTGGCCGGCGCCGCCGAGCCCCCCGGAGCGGACGAGATGAAGTCGATGGCGGACGCCATCCTCTCGGGCGCGTTCGACGGCGATTTCGACGTCGCGCTGGAACGTTCCGCCGCGTTCTGCCGCGTCGTGGCGCTGGGCCAGGCCACCCTCGCCGACGGCGCAGAACACGGCAACGAGAGTCACGCGAGCAAGCTCACGCGCAATTCGCATCTCCTCGTGAAGACCGCCGAGGACCTCGAGCACGCCGCCAACGCGTGGCGGCTGGGCGAACTGGACTGAGCCCCCTGGCATGCCGCCGGCCCCCCCGGTACGCATGCCGCCCGCGGACTGTCAATGTTGACTTGTCCCCAACCTCGTAGAAAACTAAAAGCGGTGCCGAACCGCGAAACCCCCGGGCTTCAACATTTAGCCGCCTAGAGCGGCCTACCGCCGAGAGGCGTATCCGGTTCGGCACCATTTTCATGCCCTTTTTTGCCCGGCTGCCGGCTGCCGGCTGGATGCCGGGCAAACGTGCGTACGGGCAGCCGCCGGACACCGCCGCCAGCCGTGCGGGGGGCCTTTGAACGCAATTCCGGCCCCTGGGTTCGGCGTCGGCGGCGCGTCCGTGTCAAAGTGCCCCCGGACCGCAGCCCATGTTCGTGCCGCCCCGTGGCTGCGGTCAGTTCCCGGCGAGCTCCGTGTACAGCTTCTGGACCCGGGCCTTGATGTCGTCCCGGACCAGGCGCATGCGTTCCATGCCTTCGATGCCGCGTTCGGAGGGCTCGTCCGTGTCCCAGACCTCGAACCGCTTTCCCTCGGGGGCTTCGACTTTTGCCTCGTTGCCCAGGACGATGACGACGTCGGCCGCGTTCAGTTCTTCGTCGCTGAAGGGTTTGGGGTGTTCGCCGGTGATGTCGATGCCGAGTTCCGCCAGCGAGTCCACGGACTGGGGGTTCAGCGACGTGCCGGGTTTGGTCCCGGCCGAGTGCACCGTGACGGAACCGTCCGCGAGCTGGTTCATGAGTGCGGCGGCGAGCTGGGACTTCCCGCCGTTCTTGCTGCAGACGAACAGGACGCTGGGCTTTTTCGTGGTTTCAGTCATGCGGTTGATTCTTCCTTGTCCGCCTCGGTGTTGCTGAGCAGGGCTGCCGCAGCCCATGGTGATGACGATGTCGGAGGCGCGAACCTGGCCGCCTGCCCGGCTGGTCAGTTTTCGCCGGAGCGGCCGTGGGCCAGCCCGGTGGGGAACCCGACGAGGACCGGTTCGGGCGCCCCGCAGCAACCCCCGGAGGTTACGGCGGCGGAAGCCGCGGTGGCGGCGGCCGGGACGTCGCAGCTGGTGCCGATGTCCGAGGAACAGACGCCGGTCTCCGGCAGCTCGAGCTGGACCCTGTCCGCGGCCTCGCGGTCTCCGGCCAGCGCGGCCGCGACAGAGCGGACCTGCTCGTAGCCGGTGGCCAGTAGGAACGTGGGCGCCCGGCCGTAGGACTTCATGCCCACGATGTAGAAGTCCTTGTCCGGGTGGGCCAGCAGCGCCGCGCCGTGAGGGGGGACGGTGCCGCAGGAATGGAATTCCGGGTCGATCAGCGGGCCGAGCTCCACGGGTGCTTCGACGGCGGGGTCCAGGTTCAGCCGGAGTTCCCGCAGGATGTCCAGGTCCGGGCGGAACCCGGTGCACGGAACGACGACGTCGGCGTCCAGGGTCCGCCCGTCCACGGACTCGACACTCACGCGCGAGGCGAGGGACTTCAGCGAGCCGATGCCGAATCCGGTGTGCAGTTCAATGGTTCCTGCCTCGACGAGGCGGCGCAGGCGGGCACCGAGCTGGCCGCGGGCGGGCAGTCCGTCGGCGTCGCCGCCGCCGTAGACCTTCTCGGCGGACGGGCCGCGGACGGCCCAGAGGATCCGGGTGCCAGGTTCTTCCTTGGCCAGGCCGGCGAGGCTTATAAGCGTGTTGGCGGCGGAGTGGCCGGCGCCGACCACCAGGACCCGGCGGCCGGCGAACGCGGCGCGGTCACGGCCGGTGACGTCCGGGAGCGGCGCGGAGATCCGGTCCGCCGCGGAGTCTTCGCCGATGGCGGGAAGCCCAGAGGTGCCCAGCGGGTTGCGGGTGGACCAGGTGCCGGAGGCGTCAATGACACCTGCCGCGGCGTGGTCGCGGACTTCTCCGTCCGCGTGCTCGACCCGGACGGTGAACGGGGTGGTCTCGCGGTTGCGGGTGTGGGTCTTATCCATCCCGGCCCGGGTCACGGCGATGACCCGGGCGCCGGTCTGCAGCTTTGAGCTGATGGCCGGGAGCGCGGCCAGCGGGGCGAGGTAGTTATCGATCAGTTCCCCGCCGTAGGGCAGGGCGGTGGGGCGGGGTAATTCCCAGCCGGCGGCTTCGAGCAGGCGGACGGCCTCGGCATCGATGTTGAACCGCCACGGAGAGAACAGTCGGATGTGGCGCCACTGCTCGATGGCGGCGCCCGCCGTCGGGCCCGCCTCGAAGATGAGCGGCTCCAGGCCGCGCTCGAGCAGGTGCGCCGCTGCGGCGAGGCCGATTGGCCCGGCTCCGATGACAGCTACGGGTAGGTTGGTGGCTACATCCATGGTTTCCTCTGGTTCATCCGGTGGGGTGGGCGGTTATTAGCGGGTGCCTGCCGGTCCTTGTGGGACCGGCAAGCGGCGGTGGTGCTCAGCAGCAGTCCAGGTCGCTGTCGCAGCAGTCCTGGCTGGCGTCGGTGCAGGTCGAGTCGGTGCAGCAGCCGGCATCCATTCAGCTCACCTCCTTTCCTCTGCGGGGGTCAGGAGTGGGTGGGTTCCTCGACGAGGGCCGTGGCGATGCTGTCGGCGTCGTCGAGTGCGGCGAGGTAGCGTTCGGCGTCCAGGGCGGCGGCGCAGCCGGTGCCGGCGGCGGTGATGGCCTGCCGGTAGCGGTGGTCCACGGCGTCCCCGCAGGCGAAGACCCCGGAGAGGTTGGTGACGGTGGTCGGGGAATCCACCTTGATGTAGCCCTCGGCGTCGAGGTCCACCTGGCCGTGCAGCAGTTCGGTCCGCGGGACGTGGCCGATCGCGACGAAGATGCCGGTGGCGGCGTGTTCCCGGGTTTCGCCGGTGCGGGTGTCGGTCAGGGTGACGCCGGTGACCTTGCCGTTCCCGTGGATGGCCGTGACGGCGGAGTTCCACGCGAAGCTGATCTTGGGGTTGTCCTTGGCGCGCTGCGCCATGATCCGGGAGGCCCGGAGCTCTCCTTTGCGGACCACCACCGTGACGGACTTCCCGAACCGGGTCAGGAAGGTCGCTTCCTCCATGGCCGAGTCGCCGCCGCCGACGACGACTATGTCCTGGTCGCGGAAGAAGAAGCCGTCGCAGGTGGCACACCAGGAGAGCCCGTGGCCGCTGAACTTCTTCTCCTCGGGCAGGCCAAGTTCCTTATAGGCGGAGCCGGTGGCGAGGATGACGGCGGGCGCCTCGTGCGTCTCTCCGGCGCCGGTGACCACGCGCTTGAGGTGCCCGGTGAGCGTCACTTCGGTGACGTCGTCGAACACCACCTGCGCGCCGAATTTCTCGGCCTGCTGCTGGAGCCCGTCCATGAGCTCGGGGCCCTGGATGCCGCCGGGGAAGCCGGGAAAGTTTTCCACCTCGGTGGTGTTCATCAGGGCACCCCCGGCAGTGACCGCCCCGGCGAGGACGAGCGGCTTGAGCCCGGCTCGCGCGGCGTAGATCGCCGCGGTGTAGCCGGCGGGGCCGGACCCGATGATGATCAGCTGTTCAGTCATGGCCGTGCTCCTATTTGGCGGGCGTGAGGGACGCGATCAGGTCCTCGATGCGGGCCTTGATGTCGTCGCGGATGGGGCGGACGGACTCGACTCCCTGGCCGGCCGGGTCCTCGAGTTCCCAGTCCTCGTAGCGCTTGCCCGGGAAGATCGGGCAGGTGTCGCCGCAGCCCATGGTGATAACGACGTCGGATTCCTTGACGGCCTCGGTGGTGAGGATCTTGGGGATCTCGGCGGACATGTCGATTCCCAGTTCGGCCATGGCCTCGACGGCGGCCGGGTTGACCTTGTCGGCTGGCTGCGAGCCGGCGGAGCGGACCTCGATTCGGCCCTCGCCCAGGGTGGTGAGGAACGCGGCCGCCATCTGGGAGCGGCCGGCGTTGTGGACGCAGACGAACAGGACGGAGGGCTTCTTGGCGGATTCGGCGGTCACGGGGTTTCTCCTGAAGTTTGTTGAGGTCAGATCGAAAGCGAGCTGGCGGTGAAGTAGCGTTTGCGGGCCCAGAGTGCCACGTAAACCAGTGCAACAAGAACGGGAACTTCGATCAAGGGGCCGACGACGCCGGCCAGCGCCTGCCCGGACGTGACTCCGAAGGTGCCGATCGCCACGGCGATGGCGAGTTCGAAGTTGTTGCCGGCGGCGGTGAAGGCGAGTGTGGTGGTTTTTGCGTAGCCGAGGTCCAGCCACTTGCCGATCAGCATCCCTGCGCCAAACACGACGAGGAAGTAGACCAGGAGCGGCAGGGCGATCCGGACGACGTCGAGCGGCCGGGAGGTGATGGTTCCGCCCTGCAGGGCGAACAACAGCGTGATGGTGAAGAGCAGGCCGTAGAGTGCCCAGGGGCCAAGTCTCGGCAGGAACGTGCCTTCGTACCAGTCCCGGCCCCTTGCCTTTTCGCCAAGGGTGCGGGTGAGGAATCCGGCCAGCAGCGGGATTCCAAGGAATACCAGGACCGAGGCGGTGATGGCCCAGAAGGAGAAGTCCGCGCTGGTGGTGGGCAGGCCCAGCCAGGACGGCAGGAGCTGCAGGTAGAACCAGCCGAGCGCGCCGAACGCGATGACCTGGAAGACGGAGTTGATGGCCACCAGCACGGCCGCCGCTTCACGGTCGCCGCAGGCAAGGTCGTTCCAGATCATCACCATGGCGATGCAGCGGGCCAGGCCCACGATGATCAGGCCCGTGCGGTACTCGGGCAGGTCCGGGATGAAGATCCAGGCCAGGGCGAACATGAATGCCGGCGCGAGGACCCAGTTCAACACCAGGGACGTGACCATAAGCTTGCGGTCCCCAACGACGCGGTGCGCCTGGTCGTAGCGGACCTTGGCCAGCACCGGGTACATCATCACCAGCAGCCCGATGGCTATTGGCAGCGAGACCTCGCCGACCTTGACTGCCTCGAGGGCGGTGTTCAGGCCAGGGATGAAGCTGCCCAGGAGCAGCCCCAGGACCATGGCGGCGATGATCCATACCGGCAGGAAACGGTCCAGGGTGGAGAGTTTTCCGACGCCGGCAGATTCACCCTTCAGGGTGGGCGATGGATCAGTCTGGATGCTCACGGGACTCCTGTGCTGCTCAGCTTTAGATTGATGCTTGTCGATATGAAGTATTTCCAACTATATCGACGATTGTCAATCTGTGCGCCAAGTAGGCCCATGAATTCTTTGCCACTGTTGTGCAGGCCCTCGACGAAGCCTGCTGCGCACCATCCGGTCTGGGGCCCGCCAGTGACCGGGCGCCTGCCCGACCGACCGGCCCGCCGTCATATTCCGGAGGCCGCCCGGGCGCCTTCCCGGCGCTCTCAGTCCGGACGGTAAAGTAGGCCCCATGCACGGGTCTTCATCACCTCACACGCCCGGCACACAACACCCGTGCACCTCCCTCCCAAAGACCGGTAATCACACGTGAAGCTGCGCCTTTTCCCCCAGGAGCCCGCCGGGCTGAACCTCCTTGCCCAGCTGGCACGCCAGATTGTGCTCGCTACGGGCACCCTGTCGGAGATCCTCGGCGCGCCCGCCAGCGAGAACGAGCGGCTGGTGGAGGACATGCACAACCACGAGGCGAAGTGCGCGGAGCTGCATTTTGCCCTGCTGACGCATATGCGGACCACCTTCGTGAGCCCGCTCCCCCGCGAGGACATGTATGCCCTGTCCCGGTACCTCAACGAGGCGATGGAGAAACTCGATGCCGCCGCCGAGCTGGTGTCGCTCTACAAGCTGGACCGTCTGCCCAAACGCGCCGCCGACCAGCTGGAAATCATCAGCCGGCAGGCGGAGCTCACAGTGGACGCCATGCGCAATCTGGACAACCTGGACGATCTTGAGGACTACTGGATCGAGATCCTCCGCCTCTCCAAGCGCGCAGAACGGTCGCACCGGGTCTGGGTGGCGGACATGCTCAATGAAATGAAGGCGGCGCGGTACGCCCGCACCAGGGACATCGCCGACGAACTGGTGGGCGTCACCAGGGACATGCGCCGGATCGCAACCCAGGTGGGCAGCATCATCGTCAAGGAATCCTGACGTGACCATCTTCCTGTTTGCCCTGGTGGTCATCCTCGCCGGGGCATTCGCCTTCCTGAACGGTTTCAGGGATGCCTCGGCGTCGGTGGCGCTGGCGGTGCGGACCCGCGCCCTCACCCCCACAGTTGCGGTGCTGCTGGCGGGGTTCTTCAACTTTGTTGGCGCCGGGCTCAGCGCCGCCCTGGCCCTCGCCGTGAGCCGGACGTGGGTGCAGCTCCCCGCCGGCGAAAACGGGCTGGCCATCCTGATAGCCGGCCTTGTCAGTGCCGTGCTCTGGGGCATCTACACGTGGTGGCGGGGCATCCCGTCGTCGTCGACCCACGCGCTGGTCGGCGGGCTGGCCGGGGCGGGCGTCGCCAGCGTCGCCGTCGGCGGAAATGCCGTGGGCGGCGTCGACACGTCTCTGCTTTTCCAGGTGGTGCTCCCGCTGCTGCTCTCACCGGCGCTGGCCTTCGCCGGCGCCTATCTGCTGGTTTGGCCTGCAACCTGGGCTGCGCGGTACACGCCGCCGAATGTCGTCAACAGCCGGTCGCGGCGTGGCCAGAGCATCGCGGCGGGCGCCGTGGCCTTCGCCCACGGCCTGCAGGACGGCCAGCGGACCAGCGCCGTCCTGATCCTGGCCCTGCTGGCGTCGGGGCTGTCCGACGTCAGAGAACTGCCGGTCTGGGTGGCCGTGTTCACCGCGGTTCTTCTGACCGCCGGGACGTTGGCCGGAGGTTGGCGGATTTCCTACACCATCGGCTACCGGCTGATCCGGATGGATCCGTTGCGCGGCTCCCTGGCACAGCTGCTCAGCTCCGTCATGCTGCTGGTGGGCGCGATCGGGCTCCACCTGCCCATCTCCACCACACACACGGTCACCTCGGCCGTACTGGGGTCCGGATCCAACCAGCGTTTCCCCGACACCAACCGGAAAGTGGTGATCGGAGTGCTTTTGTTCTGGGTCCTCACGCCGATAGTCACCGCGGCGGCGGCGTTCGTGCTGGCCCTGGCCCTGTCACCGCTCGCGGAGCTCTAAGAGACACGCCCATTGCTCCGTAGGCGCCCTTTTGAGGGTTCAAAAGGGCGCCTACGGAGCAATCGATGAGCAGTAGCGCCTATCCGAAGCGGCCGGAGACGTAGTCCTCGGTGGCCTTCTGGGTCGGGTTGCTGAACATGGTGTGGGTTTCGCCGTACTCGATCAGCTTGCCCGGCTGCCCGGTGCCCGCGATGTTGAAGAAGGCAGTCTTCTGGGATACCCGGGCGGCCTGCTGCATGTTGTGGGTCACGATCACCACGGTGTACTGGTCCTTGAGCTCATTGATGAGGTCCTCAATGGCAAGCGTGGAAATCGGGTCCAGGGCGGAGCAGGGCTCGTCCATCAGGATGACCTGGGGTTCCACCGCAATGGCGCGTGCGATGCAGAGCCGCTGCTGCTGGCCGCCGGACAGGCCGGAGCCGGGCTTCGCGAGGCGGTCCTTGACCTCGTTCCACAGGTTGGCGCCCCGCAGTGAGCGCTCCACAAGGGCATCGGCCTCGCCCTTGGACATCTTCTGGTTGTTGAGCTTCACGCCGGCCAGCACGTTGTCCCGGATGGACATGGTGGGGAACGGGTTGGGGCGCTGGAACACCATGCCGATCTGCGAGCGGACCGTCACCGGATCGACGCCGGGCCCGTAAAGGTTGTCGCCGTCGAGGAGCACCTCGCCCTCGACCCGGGCGCCGGGGATGACCTCGTGCATGCGGTTCAGGGTGCGCAGGAACGTGGACTTGCCGCAGCCGGACGGGCCGATGAAGGCGGTGACGGACTTGGCTTCGATGTTGATGTTGACGTCTTCGACGGCCAGGAATTTGCTGTAGTAGACGTTCAGGTCTTTGACGTCGATGCGCTTAGACATGATGTTCCTTCACTTGCTGGGGTACGGGCTGAAGAGTGGGGGTTCCGAAACCGGGCTAGCGGCCGGTCTTGGGGGCGAACATGCGGGCTATCAGGCGGGCAATCAGGTTGAGCAGCATCACCAGGATGATGAGGACCAGGGCCGCGCCCCAGGCACGCATGGAGGACGGGTCCGGGTTCGACGGTGACGTCGGGTTGAGGATCTGCGTGTAGATGAACGTGGGCAGCGAGGCCATCCAGCCGCTGAACACGTTGTAGTTGATCGACGTCGCGAAGCCGGCGGTGACCAGGATCGGCGCGGTCTCACCGATCACGCGGGCGATCGCCAGGGTGACGCCCGATGCGATGCCGGAGATCGCCGTCGGGATGACCACCTTGAGGATGGTCCGCCACTTGCGCACACCGAGGGCGTAGGCCGCCTCGCGGAGTTCGTTGGGGACGATCTTCAGCATTTCCTCACTGGAGCGGACCACCACGGGAATCATCAGCACGGACAGCGCGACGGCGGCGACGGCACCCGTCTTGGTGCCCGGCCCCATGACGGCGAAGAAGAAGGCCGCAGCGAACAGGCCGGCCACGATCGAGGGGATGCCGGTCATGACGTCCACGAAGAAGGTGATGGAGCGGGCCAGCGGGCGGTCGTTGCCGTACTCCACCAGGTAAATGGCGGTCAGCAGGCCGACGGGCACCGAGATGACCGTCGCGACCGCGGTGATCAGCAGGGTGCCGATCAGTGCGTGGAAGATGCCGCCGACCACCGGCGCGCCTTCCTCGACACTCTTGTTGTCGAAGGCTCCGGTGACGCCGTTCATCGACGTGGACAGGAAACCCGGGTCGGTGAGTCCGGGAAGGCCGTTCACGAGCACTGTCCAGATCACGGAGATCAGCGGCAGCAGGGCAACCAGGAACGAACCGACGACGAGGCACGTGGCCAGTTTGTCCTTGGCCTTGCGGCTGCCCTCGGCGGCGGCACTCCAGCCGACAAGGCCGGCCGTGAAAAGAATGGCAGAGACGATGCCCCAGCCGAAGGCGTTGAAGCCGATCAGGGCCATGACGGCGGCACCGAGGATCAGGGCCAGGCCCAGGACTGCGTAAGGGGCCCATTTGGGCAGCTGGCCCTTGGTGAGGGCCGAGCGCTTCTTGACGGGGGTCAGGGTGGCGGTCATTTAGTTGGCTCCCGAGAATTCTTTGTGCCGGGTGATGATCCACCGGGCAATCATGTTCACGCCGAGGGTGATCACGAACAGGACCAGGCCTGCCGCGATCAGGGTGCTGACCTGAAGCCCGCTGGCCTCAGGGAAGTTCAGCGCAATCTCGGCGGCGATGGTCTGGTTGCCGGATTGGATCAGRCTCGCGGTGAGGGCGCCGGAGGACAGTACCAGCGCAACAGCCATGGTCTCGCCCAATGCGCGGCCAAGGCCCAGCATGACGGCGCTGACGATTCCGGGGCGGGCGAACGGCAGTACCGCCATCTTGATCATTTCCCACCGCGTGGCTCCCAGCGCCAGGGAGGCTTCCTCATGCAGCTTGGGGGTCTGCAGGAAGATCTCGCGGGTCAGGGAGGTGATGATGGGCAGGACCATGACGGCCAGTACGATTCCCGCGGTCAGGATGGTCTTGCCGGTGGCGGAGGCCGGGCCCTGGAAGATCGGCAGCCAGCCCATGTTGCCGGCCAGCCAGTTGTAGGCCGGCGAGATTTCCTTGGCCAGGAACGCCGCGCCCCAGGCTCCATAGACCACGGAGGGGATGGCGGCGAGCAGATCGACGACGTAGCCGAGGCCGGAGGCGAGCTGCCGCGGGGCGAAGTGCGAGATGAACAGTGCGACGCCGATAGCGATCGGAGTGGCGATCACCAGGGCGATCGTGGCCGCGATGAGCGTGCCGATCACGATCGGCCAGATGTAGGCGAAGAACCCTTCGCCGCCCTTGATCTTGTCAGGAGAGGCCGTGAGGGCGGGGAATGCCTGGACTACGAGGAACAGCGCCACTCCGAAGAGCACGGCCAGGATGAGGCACCCTGCGGCCAGGGTGGCTCCGGAAAAGACTTTGTCTCCGGCGCGGCCTGCGCCCCGTGACGAGGTCAGGGAGGTGGTGGTCACTTCAGGGTCCTTCGGCTTCGAATCTTTTGGTACTTCGGACAAAACGCTCAGGTTCCCTGCCCCGGGCGGACGGTCGGTGACCGTCTGACCGGAACAGGGAACCTGGGTCAGGCTGGTGTTTCCACTATGCCTTGCGGCGGAAGGTAATCCCTAGGACTTGACCTTGATGGACTCGATGGCCGCGATGGCCTTGTCCTGGAGGGTCTTGGACAGCGGGGCGGACTTGGCGGCATCGGCCGCGGTCTTCTGGCCTGCCTCGGAGACTACGTAGTTTTCGAAAGCCTTGACCAGGTCCACGGTCTTCTGGTCAGCGTAGGTGCTGCAGACGACGTGGTAGGAAACCAGGACAACCGGGTAGGCGCCGGCCACGGTGGTCGTGCGGTCCAGCTTGATCGCGACGTCGTTGGCCGAGCGGCCTTCGACGGGCTTGCCGGCCTCGACGGCCTTGGCGGCCGCATCGGCCGAGATCGTCACGAATTCGGAGCCGACCTTGATCTGCGCAACGCCGAGCTTGCCGCTGACGGCGGAGTCGTCGGCGTAGGTCACGGCGCCCGGGGTGTCGGTGACGGTCTTGACCACACCGGACGTGCCCTTGGCGTTCTCGCCCTGAAGGGTTGCAGGCCAGATGCCGGCGGCCTTGTCCGTCCAGACCTCGGGAGCTGCGGCGGCCAGGTACTCCGTGAAGTTGGTCGTGGTGCCGGAGTCATCGGAGCGGTTGACCGGGGTGACGGCCAGATCCGGGAGCGTGACGCCGGCGTTCAGGGCGGCGATCGCGGGATCGTTCCACTTCGCGATTTCGCCGCGGAAGATCTTGGCGACGGTGGCGGCGTCGAGCTTCAGTTCCTTGACGTCGGGCAGGTTGAAGGCCACCGCGATCGGGGAGATGTAGACGGGGATGTTGAGGGCGCCTTCGGGGCCGCACTTGGCCTGCGAGCTGACGACTTCCTCGTCCTTCAGGTAGGCATCGGAGCCGGCGAACTGGGCCGAGCCGTCGATGATCGCCTTCCGGCCCGCGCCGGAGCCGTCCGGGGAGTACTGAACCGTTGCTCCCGGGTTGGCGGCGGTGAAGCCGGCCTTCCAGGCGTCCATCGCCGCACCGGTCGATGAGGCGCCGATACCCGTCAGGGTGCCGGTGACCTTGGGTCCCGATGCCGTGGCGGTTGCGGGGGCGGTGCCCGTTGCGTTGTCAGAACCACAGGCGGTCAGCGCGAGAGCGCCGGCTGCGATGACAGCGATTGCCGCGTGGCGGCCGAAGCGGAGTGCCTTCACTAGATGTACCCCTTCCAGGGATTTTCTATGCGTGCCGGGCCGGAGAAGGCCGGGCAGGGGATGCGTACGGTTTGTACCTTTACTGAAGGTAGGTGCCCCAGATGAAGAGAATGCCGGTCCAAGGTAAACGAAGGGTTAACGACGCCGGGACATTGGCTTACATCCGCCGGGTTCCTCTTGCGTTACCTGCGTCACGTCCGTAGGGATTGTGGCGCGGCCTGCGCACGAGGAACAAACAAATAGACTGGAGCGCATGGCCCCCGCCCCCGGACTCTCAGCAAGTGCCCGATTCCTGCGCGGACGGGTCCGCACCGGCCTGGTCCGTAGCCGGAACTCCCTGGGGCCGGCCATCCAGATGACCGGCTGCGCCGTCGGCGCCTACGCGTTTGCCGAGTACGTCCTGGGCCACAGCGGCCCGCTGTTCGCCGCTACGTCCTCCCTGATTGCCCTGGGCTTTTCCCGGGACCCCCGGCTGCGCCGCGTGATCGAGGTTGGCCTGGGCTGCACCATCGGCATCGTGGTCGGCGACCTGCTGCTGCACTGGCTGGGCTCCGGAATCTGGCAGGCCGCCGTCGTTCTCCTGTTCTCCATCCTGCTGGCGCGCTTCCTGGACAGCGGCACGATCTTCACCACCCAGCTGGGGCTGCAGTCCGTGCTGGTGGTGCTCCTGCCGGCGCCGGCCGGGGGGCCGTTCACCCGCAGCATCGATGCGATCGTGGGCGGCGTGTTCGCCCTGCTGGTGACGATCCTCGTCCCGAAGGACCCGCGGCGTGAACCCCGCAACGACGTCAAGAAGCTCCTGCACGAGCTCGCAGAGGTGCTGCGCGAGTGCGCCTCCGCGCTGAGCTACAGCGACTCCACCCAGGCCTGGCACGCGCTCATCCGGGGGCGGAACTGCCAGCCGCTGGTCGATGCCATGCGGCAGTCCCTGCGGGCCTCCGGTGAGGTGGCCACGCTGGCGCCGGCCCACCGGCGGCACCGGGAGGAACTGGACCAGATGGAGCAGTCACTGGACTACATCGACCTCGCGCTGCGCAACAGCCGGGTCTTTGCCCGGCGCCTGACCAGCGCCATCAACCATGCGGCGCTGTCCGATGAGGCCACCCAGAACATCGCCGACGTCCTGCAGGACACGGCCGACGCCGTCGACGAGCTCTCCCTGGGCCTGGCGGAAGTGCACGACGGCGTCCGCCGCGCCCACCTGCGGACGGCCCGGACGGAACTGCGGGAGATCGCCGGCCGGCTGCATCCGCGGCTGCTGGACGTGCAGCGGCTGGAGGGCGAGACCGTGGTCATGCTGTTCCGTCCGCTGATGGTGGACCTGCTGGAGGCAGCCGGCGTGGACTCCTCGGAGGCCCGCGACATCCTGCCGCCGCTGTAGCTTCCGCTGCGCCGCGTCCGCGGCGCGTCTGGCCGGCGCCGGGCCGGCGCAAGGTTGTCGCTGGGCGCGGATAGGGTGGAGCAATGGCTACCAAGACTTCCCGGACCACCAAGGCGCCGGGCTATAAATGCGCCGAGTGCGGCTGGACAACGGCCAAGTGGGTGGGCCGCTGCGGCGAGTGCCAGGCCTGGGGCAGCGTTGAGGAAACCGGCGGCGCCGTGGCACGCACGACGGCGGCCACCACCGTGCTGGAGCCGGCCCGCCGGATCTCCGAGGTCGACGCCACCACCGCGGCTTTCCTGCCCACCGGCGTGGACGAACTGGACCGCGTCCTCGGCGGCGGGCTGGTTCCCGGCGCCGTGATCCTGCTGGCGGGCGAACCCGGCGTCGGCAAGTCGACCCTGCTGCTCGACGTCGCGGCCAAGTTTGCCCGCACCGCGCAGGACGTCCTCTATATCACCGGCGAGGAATCCGCCGCTCAGGTCAAGCTCCGCGCGGAGCGGATCGACGCCGTCGCCGAATCCCTGTACCTCTCTGCCGAAACGGACCTCGGTCAGGCCCTGGGCCAGGTGGAGAAGCTCGAGCCGCGCCTGCTGATCGTGGACTCCGTGCAGACGCTGAGCAGCGCCGACGTCGAAGGCAGCGCCGGCGGAGTTTCGCAGGTCCGTGAGGTGACGGCCTCCCTGATTGCCGCGGCCAAACGCCGCAACATGACCACGTTGCTGGTGGGCCATGTGACCAAGGACGGCTCGATCGCCGGACCCCGGCTGCTCGAGCACCTTGTGGACGTGGTGTGCCAGTTCGAGGGCGAGCGCCACTCCCGGCTGAGGCTGCTGCGGGCGGTCAAGAACCGGTACGGTCCCACCGACGACGTCGGCTGCTTCGACCTGAACGAGGACGGCATCGTGGGCCTGGCCGATCCGAGCGGGCTGTTCGTCTCCCGGACCAAGGAGCCCGTGTCCGGCACCTGCATCACGGTGACCCTCGAGGGACGCCGGCCCCTGCTCGCGGAGGTGCAGTCCCTGCTGGCCGAAAGCGCCAGCTCCCAGCCGCGCCGGGCAACCAGCGGGTTGGACAGTTCCCGGGTGGCCATGCTTTTGGCGGTCCTCCAGCAGCGGGCCGGCTGCCTCCTGAGCAAGGACGATTCCTACGTGGCGACCGTGGGAGGCGTGAAGCTCAGCGAGCCGGCGACGGATCTGGCCGTCGCGCTGGCCGTGGCGTCGGCCAAGTCCAAGAAACCCCTGCCGCAGCGGCTCATCGCATTCGGTGAAGTGGGTCTGGCCGGAGAAGTCCGCCCGGTGCCCGGCATCAACCAGCGCATCCAGGAGGCCCACCGGCTGGGGTTCACCCACGCCGTGGTCCCCGCGAGCCCGAACGGCCCCGGCCCGGTGCCTGCGGGCTTCTCGGTGCGCGAGGTCGGGCACCTGGCCGAGGCGCTGGGACTGCTGATCAGCTGAGGCCTTCGTAGCCCGCTGCTTCGGCGTCGCGGTCCTGTCCGGCTGGTCCTTCCAACTCACGTCCATTCCCAGTTACTTCGCGGCCCAGCCCCGACGTTCCTTCCCAGTTACTCCGCCGGCCGGTCCCTGCCCGCGGCGGAAATCCGCGGCTTTCCGCGCGCCCCGGTGCGCAAAGCCGGGAAACTCGCCGGGTAACCGGGAAGGAACGTCGGCCGGGCGTCCCGGATGGCGACTTACGACCCTATCCCCCGCCGGGTATCCGGAAGACCATTGCCTAAGGGACTAAACGGTCACGGGCGAAGGGAACTGGCCATGATGGGACGCAATTGGGACGGCTTGGGCCTGATGTGGCTCTGGGGTCTGCTGCTGCTGGTCGGGATCGCGGTGCTGGTGCTGCTTGCGGTCCGGCTGTTCACCGGCGGAACCAGCCGCGGAGGTCCCGCGCAACCGGGAGGGGCCGGACCCTACGCACCGCCGCCATACGGCCCGCCGGGGACCACCCCGGGCGGCCCCGGCATTCCGGGCGGCAAGAGCCGGGCGCGCCTGATCCTGGATGAGCGCTTCGCGCGGGGCGAGCTCACCGCAGAACAATACCGCGAGAATTTGAAAGTGCTTGGCGAGGAGCCGTAGTGCGGCCGATCAGCCGCCGCGATGCCCTTCTCCTGGGCGGCCTGGGCACGGCGGCAACGGTGGCAGGCGGCGCGGGGCTGTGGTGGTCCCTGGCTTCCACGCAGCAGCCGACCGGCGGCACGCTTCCCGCGGAAGATTCCGGGCTGCATGGCCCCCCGGAACTCCGCAGCGCGGACGGCAGGCTGGCGCTCACCCTTGAGGCCGCCCCCGGGCAGGTGGTGCTCGGCGGCCGCCGGGCGGGCGCCTTCTGCTACAACGGCACCGTCCCGGGGCCCACGCTCCGCCTGCGGCCGGGCGACGAGCTCGCCATCCGGCTCGTGAACAGCCTCGACGGGCCGACGAACCTGCACGTCCATGGCCTGCACGTGTCGCCCCAGGCCAACGGCGACAACGTGTTCGTGGCGGTCAGGCCCGGAGAGGGTTTCGACTACAGCTACCGGCTGCCACCGGACCACCCGCCGGGCGTGTACTGGTACCACCCGCACCACCACGGCACGGTTGCGGGGCAGATCTTCGCGGGGCTTTTCGGGGCGATCATCGTTGAGGATCCGGACGACATCCCCGTGAGCAGGGAACGGATTCTGGTCGTCTCGGACACCACCCTGGACAGTGCCGGGAACATCGCCGCGGTGTCGCCGATGGAACGCATGGCGGGCCGGGAAGGTGAACTGCTCCTGCTCAACGGTCAAAGCACTCCGCTCCTGACCGCCCGCCCCGGCGAACGGGAGAGGTGGCGGATCGTCAACGCCTGTGTGGCCCGCTTTGTCCGGCTCCGGCTGGACGGCCAGCAGCTGCAGTTGCTGGGCCTGGACTCGGGACGGTCCCCCGATCCGGAGACCGTCAGCGAACTCCTGCTGGCGCCGGGCAACCGTGCGGACCTGCTGATGACGGCCGCCGCCGGTGAATCGGTCCTGCTGGCACTCCCCTACAACCGTGGTGGGATGCCGGGAATGATGGGGCAGGGACGGCTCCCCGCCAGGGGCACGGGCGCCCTGGCGGTCGTCCGGGTGGACGGCGAACCCGGGGCACCGCCCGGCGCCGTTACTGCCAGGCGGGCCCAGGAGGACCTCCGCTCCGCACCCGTGGCCGCCCGCCGGCAGCTGGTCCTGGCCATGGGCGGCGGCCCGGGAGGCATGGGCGGGGGCATGGGAGGCATGCGATTCACCATCAACGGCCGCGAATACAGCGAGGCCCGCACGGACACGGTCGTGGCGGCCGGGTCGGTCGAGGAATGGACGCTGATCAACACCAGCCCCATGGACCATCCCTTCCATCTGCATGTGTGGCCGATGCAGGTCATCGAGGACAACGGCCGGGTAGTGGACTCCGTGGACCTGCGGGACGTCGTGAACGTGCGGGCGAACGGGCGCGCCACGGTCAGGATCGCGTTCCGCGACTTCAGCGGCCGCTCTGCGTACCACTGCCACATCCTGGACCACGAGGACCTGGGCATGATGGGCGTGATCGAGGTCCGCTGACCGGCGGAACCTCTTGCCAGACATACCCCCCAGGGGTATGGTGGGCTGATCCTCAACAAACGATGAATCTCCTTGGGAGCGCATCATGGAACACCGGCACGGCAGCCATCCCGCCGACGGCCAGCAACTGGACTCCCCGCCGGCAGGACACACCGGGCACCAGCCGCGCGGCATGCCCGACGCCGGCCCGGCCCGCCAGATGGACGACGAGCACCTCGTTCACAGCCACGGCCAGCACGCCGGGCACAGTGTGGCAATGTTCAAGCACAGGTTCTGGCTGACCCTGGCCCTGGCCGTCCCGGTGGTCTTCTTCAGCCCCATGTTCGGGGACCTGCTCGGCTACGAACCTCCCGTCTTCCCCGGCTCAGCCTGGATTCCTCCCGTGCTGGGAACCGTCATCTTCTTCTACGGCGGCCAGCCCTTCCTCAAGGGCGGCCTCAATGAGCTGAAAACCCGGAAACCGGGAATGATGCTGCTGATCGCCATGGCCATCACGGTGGCGTTCACCGCCTCATGGGCGACCACACTGGGGATCGGCGGCTTCGCTCTCGACTTCTGGTGGGAACTGGCACTCCTTGTCGACATCATGCTCCTGGGGCACTGGCTCGAAATGCGCGCCCTCGGCTCGGCCCGGGGCGCCCTCGATGCCCTCGCGGCGCTGCTCCCGGACGAGGCCGAGCGCATCACCGGTTCCGGAACGGAGACGGTTCGCGTGGCCGAGCTCCGGAGCGGCGACACCATCCTGGTCCGCTCCGGAGGCCGGATGCCGGCGGACGGAACCGTGACCCAGGGGCAGGCCGAATTCGACGAATCCATGATCACGGGCGAGTCCAAGACTGTCCTGCGGACCCCCGGCGATCCGGTGGTGGCGGGGACCATCGCCACGGACAACAGCCTCCGGGTCCAGATAACAGCCACCGGCGAGGACACCGCCCTCGCCGGGATCCAGCGGCTCGTCGCCGAAGCGCAGGCCTCCTCCTCGCGGGCGCAGGCCCTCGCCGACCGTGCCGCCGCCTTCCTGTTCTACTTCGCCGCAGGCGCCGGCGTCCTCACGTTTATCGCTTGGACGCTGCTGGGCAGTTTGCCCGACGCCGTGGAGCGCACCGTGACGGTGCTGGTGATCGCCTGCCCGCACGCCCTGGGCCTGGCCATCCCGCTGGTCATCGCGATTTCCACCGAGCGGGCGGCCCGGGCCGGTGTGCTGATCAAGGACCGGATGGCGCTCGAGCGGATGCGGACGGTCGACGTCGTGCTGTTCGACAAGACGGGGACCCTGACCAAGGGCCAGCCGGAACTTATGGGCGTTGCCGCCGCCGAAGGGGCCGACGGCGACGGGCTGCTCGCGCTGGCTGCTGCGGCGGAGTCGGACAGCGAGCACCCGGTGGCCCGCGCCATTGTGGCCGCCGCCCGCGGGCGCGGCCTGCCGGTCCCGGAAGCGAGCGATTTCACCTCCCTGACCGGCCGCGGCGTCCGTGCCACGGTCGGCGGCCGGACCGTCCGGGTGGGCGGTCCGGCCCTGCTCCGGGAGCTCGGGGCGGCGGAACCGCCGGAGCTGGCCTCCGTCACGGCCGCCTGGCGGGAGCGCGGCGCCGCGGTGCTCCATGTGGTGGACCGTGGCACCGTGATTGGCGCCGTGAGCCTTGAGGACGCGGTCCGGCCGGAATCCCGCCAGGCCGTCGCGGCCCTGCAGCGCCGCGGCATCAAGGTTGCCATGATCACCGGCGATGCCCGGCAGGTAGCCCGGGCCGTGGCCGCCGAACTGAAGATCGACGAGGTCTTTGCCGAGGTCCTCCCCGCGGACAAGGACAAGAAAGTGGCCGAACTCCAGGCCCGCGGCCTCAGGGTGGCGATGGTGGGGGACGGGGTCAACGACTCCCCCGCCCTGGCCCGGGCCGAGGTGGGAATCGCGATCGGCGGCGGAACCGACGTCGCGGTGGAGTCCGCCGGTGTGGTCCTTGCCGGGAACGACCCCCGGGCTGTGCTGTCCATGGTGGACCTGTCCCGGGCAAGCAACCGGAAAATGTGGCAGAACCTCGTGTGGGCCACGGGCTACAACATCATCGCCGTGCCGCTGGCCGCCGGCGTCCTGGCCTTCGCCGGGATCGTCCTCTCCCCCGCCGCCGGCGCTGTGCTGATGTCCGCCTCCACGATCGTGGTGGCCCTCAACGCCCAGCTGCTGCGGGGCCTCAAACTCAACCCGGCCGACGCCGGCTGACCGGAAGGAAACACCCGTGCCTGAGAGCAGTCCGCGCGAGTCATCATTCGGGAGATCCTATGCGCGGGTAGGCCCGCGGATGGACGCCCGCGGGGCGGCGGACCACCGACGGCGGCTCGTGGCAGCGGCGCACGGCGTCGTCGTCGAAATCGGGGCGGGTTACGGGGCGACGTTTCCGTTCTACCCGGCCGCTGTGACGGGCGTGCTGGCCATCGAACCGGACCCCTTGCTCCGGGAGCTGGCCCGGGCCGCTGCCGGCCGGGCGCGGGTGCCTGTCACCGTGGAAGACGGCGTGGCTGAATCACTGCCGGCGGCGGACGCCTCAGTCGACGTCGTAGTCTCCAGCCTGGTGCTGTGCAGCGTGGCGGACCAGTCCGTCGTCCTGGCGGAAATGGCCCGGGTCCTGCGGCCGGGCGGCCTGCTGCTGTTCTATGAACATGTCCGCTCGGCCCAACGGGTGCTGGCGGCCGCCGAGGACCTGCTCACCCCTTTATGGAGCCGGATGGCAGGCGGATGCCACCCCAACCGCGACACCCCGGCCGCGGTCGCCGGGGCCGGCTTCACGGTGCAGGACTTGGAGCGGTTCGGCTTTTCGGTCCTCCCGGGCAACCCGCGGCTGGCCCACGTTCTGGGACTGGCCAGCAAACCCTGAGCGCCGCCCCCGCTGTGACGCCTCCGCTGTGACGTTCCTCCCCGGTTACCTCGACTCACCGGCGTGCTGCGGCCCGGATTTCCGGGGTTTTCCGCTGCCGGCGGGGCCGCCCACGGCAGGTAACTGGGCAGGAGCGTCGCCTAACGCACGACTCCACGCGCAAGGGGCGCCTGCCGCGATGGCAGACGCCCCTTGCGTCAATCCTTCAACCCTTGTGGGCCCGGTGCTTAGGCCTTCTTGGGCGGCAGTGCCAGCTTGAAGACCTTGGCCCAGGTGGAGCCGACCTGCTTCCAGATAGGTCCCGTGGTGTAGGGCAGGCCGTAGCGCCGGCAGATCTCCTGCACCTTCGGCGCCACCTCGGCGTAGCGGTTGGACGGAATGTCCGGGAAGAGGTGGTGCTCGATCTGGTGCGAAAGGTTGCCGGTCATCAGGTGCATGAACTTGGAGCCGGAGATGTTGGCGGAGCCGATCATCTGCCGGACGTACCAGTCGCCGCGGGTCTCGCCTTCGACCATTTCCTCGGTGAAGGTGTCCGTACCCTCGGGGAAGTGTCCGCAGAAGATCACCGCGTGGGCCCACACATTGCGGACCGCGTTGGCCGTCAGGGTGCCGTAGAGTGCCTGCTTGCCGGAGCCGGTCAGCATGGCGACGGCGGGAGTGGCGGCGTAGTCCTTGGTGAACTGCGTGAGGGCCTTGCGGCCGAGGGCCTTGAGGTCCTTGGTGAGGGCTTCCTTGGACTTGTTGCCCTCCTTGTAGTCGTTCAGCTCGAGATCATAGATCGCGATGCCCCATTCGAAGACCGGGGCCAGCAGGGCGTTGTAGAGCGGGTTGCCCAGGTTGAACGGCTTCCATTCCTGCTCCGCGTCCATCCGCAGGAGGTTGTATCCGACGTCGTTGTCCTTGCCGACGACGTTGGTCCAGCGGTGGTGCAGATCGTTGTGGGTGTGCTGCCAGGAGCGTGCCGGGGTCACGAAGTCCCACTCCCAGGTGGTGGAGTGGATGTCCGGGTCCCGCATCCAGTCCCACTGGCCGTGCAGGATGTTGTGTCCAAGCTCCATGTTTTCCAGGATCTTCGCCAAGCTGAGCAGTGTGGTCCCGGCAACCCAGGCAGCCTTGTGCTTGCTGACCAGAAGCGTGGCGCGGCCGGAAATCTCCAGGCCGCGCTGGATCTTGATCATGCGGCGGATGTAGGCGGCGTCAGATGCTCCGCGCTTGGCAAGGATGTCGTCCTTGATGGCGTCGAGTTCGCGGCCCAGTTCGGCGACCTGCTCGTCGGAGAGGTGCGCCGCAGCGGGCGGCCGGACGGTGGGGCTGCCGGTCTCGGCCAGGGCGCCGCGCCGCGTCTTCACGGCAGCAGGCGCCTTGGCAGAGTCGTCAGCGCCTTGGGGAGCGTCCTCGGAAACGTCGGGCTTGTCGGAAACAATCGTCATGCTGTGGGTACTCCTCAGAGGTCGAGGTTAACGGGTCCGGCGGCTGCCGAAACACACGTCTGGATTAGTTGGCCGGGCTCGCCATGGACTTCGTCCGTGCGCAGGTCACGGACCTGGCCGGCCCGGAGGGGGATAAGGCAGCTGTGGCAGATGCCCATGCGGCAGCCGCTGGGCATCAGGACGCCGGCGTCCTCGCCGACGTCGAGCAGCGGCGTGTCGCCGTCGGCTTCGACTTCGCGGTCCGACGCCTCGAACGTGACCAGCCCGCCGTCGTGCCCTTCTCCGCCGGCGAGCTTGGTGCTGAAGCGCTCGATGGTGAGGGTGGCGTCCGAAGGTTCGGCGGTGGCGGTCTCCGCTTCCCAGAGCGCCTCGGCGTCGTCCAGGAAACTTTCGGGGCCGCACGCGTAGGCGGCGCGCTGGCGCCAGTCCGGGCAGAGCTGCTCGAGCCCCGCCATGGAGCTGAAGTCGAGCCGGCCGCGTTCGCCCGTGAACCAGTGGATGACACGGAAGTTGGGGAACTGGTCCGCCAGTTCGGCCAGTTCCTCACGGAAGATGGCGTCCGCCGGGGTCCGGGCGGTGTGGATGAGGACGACGTCGGAGTCCGGGCGGTGCGGCACGAGGGTGCGGATCATGGACATGACCGGGGTGATGCCGCTGCCGGCCGTGAGCATCAGCAGGGGCCGGGGGTGTTCGGGGAGGACGAAGTCTCCCTGCGGCGGGGCCAGGAAGAGAACGTCGCCGGGCTTGGTGTTGCGCACGAGGGTCCCGGAGACGGCACCCATGTCGCTGACAGTGATGGCCGGGTCTTTGCCGGCGGGGGCGCTGAGCGAGTACGACCGCCAGTGGCGGACGCCGTCGAGCTCGACGCCAATACGGGCCCACTGGCCGGCAAGGTGCGCTTGCCAGCCGCGGCCGGGACGGAAGAAAATGGTGGCGGAATCGGCCGTTTCTGGAACCACCCGGGTGACCACGCCGCGCAATTGGCGGGCAGAAAACACAGGGTTGAACAGCGACAGAATGTCTTCTGGAGCTAGTGGGGTGGTCAGTAGAGATGCGGCGCGCGCCAGCTTACGGAGCCGGATCATTTATCAATCTTATGTCAGACGGGGTCATAGTTCTTCACCCAAGGCATACGATCGACCAGAAGAAACTATCGCCCCGCGACAACATACTGGAATCAGCCTCATGAACACTTCCCCCACCGGCACTCCCGGCTCCCCCGCCTACGACCCCCCGTGGCTGGCCCTGCCGCGCGAGGTCAGCGATGTGCTCCGGCCGATGATGCCGGGCATCGTCGAGGCCATCATCGACGCCGTGCCGCAGCTCGTGCCGGCCTACGCCCGGCCGATCGAGGGCCGCTTCGGGCGCGGGCTCCGCCGCGGCGTGGCGGCCGCCCTGGACCGCTTCCTGCAGCTGCCGGGGACCAGGCTGCCCGCCCTGTCCGAGGAGAGCAGGCAACTCGTGGCGGGGCTGGGGAGCGGCGAGTTCCGGCAGGGCCGGAGCATGGACGCGCTGCTGAGCGCCTACCGGATGGGGGCCCGCGTGACCTTCCGCGAGATGTCCCGGGTGTCCGTGGAGCACCACCTCGGCCAGACCGTGGTGGTGGATCTGGGCGAATCGATCCTGGCCTACATCGACGAGCTGTCCGCGGTCAGTGCCGAGGCGTACGCCTTCGAACAGTCGGAGCGGGCCGGCGCGGTGGACCGCCGGCGTACCGAACTGCTGGACCTGCTGCTGCTGGGGCAGGCCGATGAGGCGGCCCTGCGTCAGACAGCTGCGATGGCGGACTGGTCGCTGCCGCAGCGGATGGTGGTGGTGACCCTGCCGGTGGACCGGTCCGCGGGGCTGCGGCTCCGGCTGGGGCCGGGAACGCTGGTCATCGAACGGGAGACCGACGCCGTCGCCCTGGTTCCGGCGCGGAAGTCCAAGTCCGCGCGGGCGGACCTGGAGAAGGCGCTCCGGGGCCGCGGCGCAGCCGTGGGCCCGGCGGGCGGCTGGGAGAAGGTCCCCGATTCCCTCCGGCTGGCAGTGCTCGCGGCCTCGGTCCTGCCGCCCCGCGACGGCCCGGAGGACCCTCCGATCTGGGCCGACGAGCACCTGGCCGAGGTGATCCTCGGCGCGGAACCTTCCGCCATCGCCGAGCTGGCCAACCGCCGCCTGGCGCCGCTGGAAGGACTCCGGCCGGCCCAGCGCGAGCGGCTCGCGGAGACGCTGCTGTCCTGGCTGCGGCACTGGGGCCAGCGCGCCCCGGTGGCGGCAGAGCTCGGCATCCACCCGCAGACCGTCGGCTACCGGGCGGCGCAGCTGCGCGAGCTGTTCGGCGACACCCTGGAGGATCCGAAGGCACGGTTCGAACTGGAGCTGGCGCTGCACGCCGGGAGGCGTTGAACAGCGCAGGCGTTGAACAGCGTAAGCGTTAAGCAGCGCCGGCGTTAGCGGGACGCCGCCCGGCGTCGAGTCCGCCGTCGTGCCCGCCGTCGTGCCCGTTTAGCTGAGGATCGCTTCCCGGCTGTGCAGCCGCTGCTCCAGGTCGTGCATAACGATCGCGGCCAGATCCTCCAGCGCCCGGACGTCGTCGGCGCTGAACTCCCGCGGCTCCCGGTCCAGGATGCAGAAGGTGCCCAGGTTGTAGCCGTCCGGCGTGCGCAGCGGGACGCCGGCGTAGAACTGCAGCCCGAAGTCGCCTGCCACCAGCGGATTCGCGAGGGTGCGGGGATCCTTCACGGCATCTTCAACAACCCAGGCGTCATCCTGCAGGATCGCTGAGGCGCACAGCCCCGGGTCGCGGCCGATCTCCGTGACGTCGGTGCCGTGGTGGGCCTTGAACCAGATCCGGTCATGGTCAACGACGCTGACGATCGCCACCGGCACGGAGAACATCCGTGCCGCGAGTCCCACTACCCGGTCGAAGGTGCCGTCCGCGGGGGTGTCGAGGATCCGGTAGCGTTCCACCGCGCGCATCCGGTCTTCCTCGTCGGTTGCACCGGGGGCATCCCGGCGGTGGCGTGCCGCGCTGTTGATGACTTCCTGACGCAGGGCCAGCGAAACTTCCCGGGCCTGCGGGCGCTCTGCCGGGTTCCGGGCGAGCATGGAGGACAGCAGCGCAACCCACATGGGGTCGAGCTCCTCGGGAATCTGCGGATCGCGCAGCAGCCGCGCGACGGCGGACTGGACAGGCGCCCCGGGGTAGGCCATCTTCCCGGTCAGCCCTTCGAGCAGCACCAGCCCGAGGGAATACACATCGCTGAGCGGCCCGGCGGGTTCGCTGGCGGCCTGCTCCGGGCTCAGATACGCGGGCGTGCCGGAGGTTCCGCCGTCGTCGTGCACCCGGCCGTTCCCCGTTTTGGTGGCAACGCCGAAGTCGCTGAGCTTGGCCCTCGGACGCCTGTCGTCGTTGTTGTAGTCCACCAGCAGGATATTGGCCGGCTTTACGTCGCGGTGCACAATGCCGTGATAGTGAATATAGGCGAGCCCGTCCGCCAGGTCGTGGCCGATCAGCGCCATGTGGGCCGCGGACAGCGGCCCCTGGGCGGCGCGGTGGCGGAGGTCCGGCCCCCGGACCAGTTCCATCACCAGGTAAGTGAGGCGCGCCTCCGGGTCGCTCAGGTCGGCGCCGGCGTCGAACAGCGTCACGAGGGCGTGGTGGCTCAGGCCGGCGAGAATACGGATCTCCTGCCCCTGCCGGCGGGTGTGTTCAAGATCGTCCGCGTCATCACGGAAGAGCTTGATGGCCACCTCGCGCTGCAGGAGTTCGTCATGGGCGCGGTACACGGTGGACTGGCTTCCCCTGCCGATGAGGCATTCGATCCGGTAGCGCCCGCTCAGCAGGAATCCTGGTTCCATGCCGAGTTTTCTGTTGTAGTCAGTCAAAGAGGGTTCGTTATCCCTTGGAGGCAGGGCCCGCCGACGAGGTCGCGGGATCAGTTCAAAGCCGCAAACCGTACGGCGCCCGCAAAGTAGCAAGGTTACTTATGGTACCGCGGAAACGGGATTCAGGAAGACCCGGGCGGGAGCTGTCTCCCGCCGGTCCCGGGGTGCCGGCCGCTACTTCGCGGGGTTGTGCGTGCCGATCGGCAGCAGGGTCAGGTCCGGGTGGTTCTTCTCGATCCGGCGCAGGGCCCACACGTCATTGAACAGGGCGAGGTATTCGCCGTCGGAGCGCAGCAGCACCTCGGCGCCGGGCACGGTGGCCAGCGCCTCCATGGCATCCGCCGTCGAAATCCGGGCAATGGAGTACGGCAGGCGTTCCAGCCGCATCGGCGCGCTGAAATCGTGCGCCATGCGGTCCTCCACCACCTCGAACTGCATGGGGCCGACGGCGGCCAGCACCGGCGCCTGATCGCCGCGGATGTCCGAGCGGAGCACCTGGATGACTCCCTCGTGTTCCAGCTGCTCGATGCCGCGGCGGAACTGCTTGAAGCGGCTGGGGTCCTTGGAGCGCGCCACCTGGAAGTGCTCCGGGGCGAACAGCGGGATGGCGGGGAACTCCACCGGCTGCTCAAGGAAGAGGCTGTCGCCCACCCGCAGCGAGGAGGCGTTCACCAGGCCCACGACGTCTCCGGGGAAGGCTTCGTCGATGACCTCGCGTTCACGGCCGAAGACCTGCTGGGCATATTTGGTGGCGAAGGACTTGCCGGTCCGGCCCTGGGTCACCACCATGCCGCGTTCGAAGATGCCGGAGCAGACCCGGATGAAGGCGACATGGTCGCGGTGTGCCTTGTTCATGCCGGCCTGGACCTTGAAGACGAAGCCGGCGAAGGGCGCGTCGACGGGCCGCGGGGCGCCGTCGACGTCGGGCCGCGGGGCGGCCGGCGGGGCGAAGTCCACGAGGGCGTCGAGGATCTCCTTGACGCCGAAGTTCAAGGCCGCGGAGCTGAAGAGGATCGGGGTGGCCTTGCCGGCGTGGAAGGCGTCGATATCGAAATCGAGGTTGGACTCGATGACCAGCCCTGCCTCATCGACGGCGTTGGACCAGTCATCGCCCTGGCTCGCCGCTGCCTCGTCCGGGGTGAAGTACTCGGTGAGGGCGATGTTGGCGCCGGCGTTGTTGCGCTTGAACTGGGCGAAGCGGTCGTTGCGAAGGTCCCAGACACCGCGGAAGTCACCGGAGATGCCCACGGCCCAGGTCAGCGGCATGGGCTGGAGGCCGGTGCGCTCGGTGATCTCGTCCATGAGGGCGAGGGCATCCAGGCCCGGCCGGTCCCACTTGTTGATGACGGTGATGATGGGCAGGTTGCGCTGCTTGCAGACCTCGAAGAGCTTCATGGTCTGGGTTTCCAGGCCTTTGGCGGCGTCCACGAGCATCACGGCACAGTCGACGGCGGCGAGCACCCGGTAGGTGTCCTCGGAGAAGTCCGCGTGGCCGGGGGTGTCCAGCAGGTTGATGACTGTGTCCCGGTAGGCGAACTGCAGGGCCGCGGAGCTGATGGAGATGCCGCGGTCCTTTTCCATCTGCATCCAGTCCGAGACCGTTTCCTTGCGGTTGGCCTTGCCGCTGGAGGCGCCGGCGGTGCCGATCACCTTCGCGTGCAGTGCGAGCGCCTCGGTAAGCGTGGACTTGCCGGCGTCGGGGTGTGAAATGACCGCGAAAGTCCGACGCCGGGCCGCCTGCTTGTGAATCTCCTGGACTCGGGCGGGGCTAAGGACTTCTTGAGACACGGTGCTACTTTCGCTGCGGCTTTGAATGGTTGCGGTCCCGGGCCTGCGGGAATCCGGCTCGCCCGGCGGGAGCGCGGGCTGTCCGGGAGTTCTGCGGAACTGCTGGATGTAGGTGGGGAGCGGCGCCGGGCAGACGGTGCACCCCAAGGCTCCAAGTTTATCGCAGCCCGTGCCGCCGTCGCGAAGTGGCCCCGGCACGGGAGCATCGGGGGTCAAAAGTGCGGTCCGGGAACGGGGTCCGGACAAGCGTTCCGGAGGCGTTCCGGCGGACATCTTTTTGGACCACTTTGGGGCTTGTCCGTGCGGAAGTTGGCCCGCTTTACCTCTACTATGGTGAGAGCGGGGAACCGAGTACTTTTGATCCTGCCGGCCACATTGGAAAAACAGTGGAACCCGGCGCACCTGCGGACCGAGGTCCGCACCTTTGAAGGGAATATCTATGGCTCGGAGCCCTGAAGATTCACTCAAGGCGACGCTGGGCCGAGTGGCACCGGGCACCGCCCTCCGTGACGGCCTCGAACGCATCCTCCGCGGGCGGACCGGCGCCCTGATCGTGCTCGGCATCGACAGGACCATCGAATCCATCTGTTCCGGCGGCTTCGACATCGGCATCGACTTCTCCCCCACCCGTCTGCGGGAACTGGCCAAAATGGACGGTGCCATCATCTGCGACAAGGATGCCAGCAACATCCTGCGCGCGGCCGTCCAGCTGGTGCCCGACTCCAGCATCGAGACCCAGGAATCCGGCACCCGGCACCGGACCGCCGAGCGCGTGGCCATCCAGACGGGCGTCCCGGTGATCTCGGTCAGCCAGTCCATGCAGATCATCGCCCTCTACGTGAACGGGCTCCGCCACGTCCTGGAGGGCTCGGAGAAGGTCCTGGCCCGCGCCAACCAGGCCCTGGCGACGCTGGAACGCTACCGTTCGCGCCTGGACCAGGTGACCAGTTCCCTGTCGGCCCTGGAAATCGAGGCCATGGTGACGGTCCGCGACGTTGCCGTGACCCTGCAGCGCCAGGAGATGGTCCGCCGGATTTCCGAGGAGATCTCCCAGTACGTGCTGGAACTTGGCGAGGACGGCCGGCTGCTCTCACTCCAGCTGGACGAACTGACCGTCGGCCGCGGCCCCGGCAGTGACGTGATCATCCGTGACTATTCGGGCCCGGATGCTTCCGCCGAGGACATCGACCTCGCTGTGAAGTCGCTCGTGAACCTGGGGCCCACCGAGCTGATCGATCTGGGCAAGATCGCCGGGATCGTGGGCTTCGCCGGCGGCGAGGCCAACCTCGACGCCGTCGTCCAGCCGCGCGGCTACCGGCTGCTGTCCGGGCTGAAGGCTGTGCCGAAGGCCGTCGCCGACCGCCTGGTGGACCACTTCGGCGGCCTGCAGTTCCTGATGGCGGCCACGATCGATGACCTCATGACGGTGGACGGCATCGGCGACCAGCGCGCCCGGACGGTCCGCGAGGGCCTGAGCCGGATGGCCGAGGCCAGCCTGCTGGACCGCTTCCTCTGATTCCCGCGGGCCAACCCCCGCCGGCTGCTCCCCACCGGCCCCGTCGCCTCGCAAGCTCGGCCAGGGAACCCTGCCGGCGTGGGCCCAGGCGCCCTTTTGGGCTCTCAAAACTGCACCTACGGAGCAGTCGAGGGGGTCAGTTGAGCTGGAACACGGCCTTGGGGCTGGTCTTGCCCGCGAGCCGTGCGGTGAAGACGTAGTACGCGCCGCCAGCTCCCGGTTTGGCCTCGATGACCTTGCAGCCCTCGAGCGAGCGGTTGCGCCCCCAGGGGAAGTTGGCGGTCTCGCTTTGCCCCGGCGCGATGGTCTTCACGAGGTCGGTGGCGTCCGCCTGGCAGTCGGTGGATGAAAAGATCCGGTCCGAACCGCTGGTCACGAGGAATTCCATCTGCGAAGTCCCGATATTGATCTCGCACGGCACCCGGTTGTTGTTCGTCACCTTGAGCGTGAGCAACGGGTTCTCGCCGTCCGCGTAGGCCGGCTTGTCCGTGGCGGCGGTGACTGTCACGAGGTTCTGCTCGCAGCCGTCCCCCTCCGGAGTAGCAGCAGGTGAGGGTGTGCTCTCCTGCCCGGCGGCCGGTCCCGTTTCCTGGCCGGACGGCGCCGGTCCTCCACCGGGGGAAGACTGGCCGGCGGAGGAAGACTGCCCGGCGTTGAGGACGCTGGAGACGGCGGCGAACCCGCCGATGGCGACGGCGATCACCAGCAGCAGGGCGGCGCCCACGAACAGCCGGCGGCGGCGGTAGACGGGGCTGACAGGCTTCCGGCCCGGCTTCCGGGTCGGGTTGCGGGCCGGCCCCTGAGTCGGTTTCCGGGCAGGCTTGCGCGCCGCGGTTGCTCCGCCGCCGGAAGCCCTCGGCCGGGAACCCTGCGGTCCTGAATTGTCTTGCCTGCCCATCCTTCTAGGCTAGAGAACCGCGCCGGGTATGGCGCCCTCCCACGCCGCGGGCGGAGTGTGGCCCTCATCTATTACGCTGAATCCATCAAAGCTCTTGCCGATTCCCCCGCTGCCCCTGCTGCTGCCGCCCGCCCGGAAGATACTCCCGGGGGCCTCCCGCTGCCCGCCATTCACGACGCCCTCGCCGAATGGTTCGAGGCGAACGCCCGTGACCTGCCGTGGCGGGCTGCCGACTGCACACCCTGGGGCGTGCTGGTCAGCGAAATCATGCTGCAGCAAACCCCGGTGGTGCGCGTGCTGCCGGTCTGGGAGGAATGGCTGCGGCGCTGGCCGGAACCTGCCGACCTGGCCCGGGAGCCTGCCGGCGAAGCGGTCCGGGCCTGGGGACGGCTGGGATATCCGCGGCGCGCGCTGCGGCTGCACGCGGCCGCCGTCGCCATCGGCGCCAACCACGGCGGCAAGGTCCCCGGCACGTACCCGGACCTGCTGGAGCTGCCCGGAGTGGGGAGCTACACCGCGGCGGCCGTCGCCGCCTTTGCCTTCGGGCGCCGCGAAACCGTGGTGGACACCAATATCCGCCGCGTCCATGCGCGGCTGTTTTCCGGCGCGGCCCTGCCGGCACAGGCACTGACCGCCGCTGAGATGCGGCTCGCCGCGCAGTCGCTGCCGGACGACGTCGGCTCCTCCGTCCGCTGGAACGCCTCCGTTATGGAACTCGGGGCGCTGGTGTGCACTGCGCGGTCACCGAAGTGCCGGGAATGCCCGGTCAGCGGCTCGTGCGCCTGGCTTGCGGCCGGTGAGCCGCCACCGACGTACACGCCGAAGGGGCAGTCGTGGCACGGAACCGACCGCCAGGTGCGGGGCGCCGTGATGGCAGTGCTCCGCGTGGCCGATTCGCCCGTGGCCCCGGAGTTGTTCCACCGGGCCCCGGCGGACCTTGGTTTCGAACCGGAGGGGATCGGAATTCCGCTGGCCGCCCTGCACCGGCTCAACTCCGCCCCGGAGCAGCTGGAGCGCGCCTTGGCCGGGCTCCTTGGCGACGGGCTGGCAGAGCTGCATCCTTCCGGCCTCCAGCTTCCCGCCTGATCCCGGTCCGCCCGGTCCAGTCCCACCGGGCCGGCCGCACGGCGCCCCTAGCTGGACGGACGTCCCGGAACTACCCTGAAACATGCGCACGTTCGCGGCAGTGGCGGGTCTGGGTTGCGCGGCACTCCTGGTCACCGGGTGCCAGCCCGGGACGGCGTGCCCCGCGATCGCCCAGGCTCCGGTGGTTGCCCTGACCGTGGCACGGGAGTACGCCGGGTCGGTCGGGACACTCCGGCTCAAAGCCTGCCAGGACGGCCGCTGCTCCGAGGCGGAACTCGAACTCCGCCCGGGCAGCACCCCGGTCGATCAGGGCTGCGAACCGGGACCCTACGACGGCGACCGGCCCTGTTCCGCAACCGCCTCCCCCGACGGCACCCTGGTGGGAATGCTCCTGCTCGATCCGCTGACGGATTCCCCCGTCGAGGCCACTTCCAGCGGCACCGGCCCCGACGGCCTGCCGCTGCCTGTACGCACGGTGACGTTCACACCGCGCGCCGCCTACCCCTACGGCGCGCAGTGCGGCCGGTTCATTTCAGCCGGAGTGCTGCTGGATGCGGAAGGCCTCCAGCAGGCCGGCTAACCCATGCGGTGAAAGGAGTACAACGTGAACTCGTCAAACATCAGCCACTGGATCCGGGCGGGTCTATGGGCGCTGCCGGTCTCGGCGCTCGTCACTGCCTGGGCCACGCTGGAGCCGCAGCCGGACCAGGAGAAGGACCCGGATGCCTGGGCTCGGTTCGTCAGTTCCGGCTCGTACCAGGTCGGCCACATCTTCGGCGGCACGGGCGGCACCATCCTCGCGATCTTTGGTGTCTTCGCCCTCGGCTGCTGCCTGGCGAACAGCCGGGTCGGGCGCCTGGCGCTGGCCGCGATGGTCATCGCCGTCGCGGGTACGGCGTTGCTGCTGGTGCCGGCCGCAATTTCGACCTTTGCCACGCCGGCCATCGGAAAGGCCTACCTGGCCGGACACCACGACGTGATGCAGCTGGAGTTCCCGTGGCAAATGACAGGCGCGTTCATGCTTGGCCTCGTGCTCGCATTCCTCGGCAACGTGCTGCTGGGGGTCGCGGTGTGGCGTTCCCACGTGCTCCCCCGCTGGGCCGGGGCGCTCTGGGTGGCCGGGGCCGTCATGTTCTATGTCCTGGGGGTCGTTCTGGGCCAGGCGACGACGGGCAGCAGCCTGCCGACGCAGCCGGCAGGGGCGTTACTTATGGCAATCGGCGGCGGGTGGATCGCGTGGAGCGGATCCCGGGACACCGCGCCGGCGGCGGATCTGACCGCGGCCGGTACGGCGTGAGATCCGGCCGCTAGGGTTCCCCGAACCCTGCCGTGATCAGTCCGCGCAGATAGTCCACGGCTTTGGCGGCATCGGGGCCGCTGGCCTCAACGTGCAGCACCGTCCCCTTCGCCGCCCCGAGCATCATGAGTTCCGTCATCGACGCGCCGTCGGCGCCGTTGATGGTCACCTCGGCGTCCAGGCCGGACAGCCCGCCGGAGATCTTCGCCGCGGGACGGGCGTGCATGCCGGCCTGGTTGACCAGTTCAAAGTCCCCTGTCGCCTCCGGGGCCCGGTGCTCGTGGGGGTGCTGCGGCGCGACCGGCGGCCGGTAGACCGCCTCCGCGGCTTCCTTCACGCCGGCGGCGTCTGCTCCGGCCTGGGCGGCCACGGCGGCGGCGACGAGCCCCTCGACGAGAGGCGCATCGGCCAGGAGCACGGACGAAGGATCCGCCACGAACTCCAGCGCGGACTCGGCTGTCATCACCGCCGAACCCAGATCCGTCAAGACGACAGTGCCGTCGCTGTTGGCGTCCGCCGCCTGTTCCAGCGCCGCCATGACCCGCTCGAGGCTGGTGCCGATCCGGCCGTCGTCGGTACCGCCGGCGGGAAGGATCAGGACGTCGGGCGCCATCTGGGCGGCAAGCTCGACGGCGCCGTCGGCGATCTTTTCGCTGTGGGAGACGACGACGAGCTTGACCGTCATTCGGCCGCCCCGACGGCGGCGCGCAGGATCAGCGCGCTGGAGACGGCGCCCGGATCCCGGTGGCCGATGCTGCGCTCCCCCAGGTAGCTGGCGCGCCCCTTGCGGGCGAGCATCGGGTCGGTGGATACGGCCCCGGCCTCGGCGGCCTCCGCGGCGGCCAGCAGGACCCTGCGCACGTCGCTGTCCCCGGCGGCGGCAGCGGCGGCGTCGACCGCCGGGGTCCAGGCGTCAACCATCGTCTTGTCGCCTGATTCGGCCTTTCCGCGGGCCACGATCCCGTCCCTGGCGGCCTGGAAGGCGGCGGCGAGCGTGCCGGCGTCGATGTCGGCCGCCTCGCCCAGTGCCGTGGCTGCCCGGAGGAAGGCCGTGCCGTACAGCGGACCGGCGGCCCCGCCCACCTTGGACATCAGGGTCATGGCGGTCAGCTTCAGGGCCGCCCCTGCCGTTTCCGGGGGCGTCTCGGCAATCTTGACCATCACCGCTTTGAAGCCGCGGTCCATGTTCTCGCCGTGGTCAGAATCGCCGATCGGCCTGTCCAGCTCGATGAGTTCTTCCCGGTGGTCCGCCATGGCCTGGGCTGAAAGGGTCAGCCACCGCACAGCCCAGGTGACGTCCAGCCCCACGGTCAGACGCCCCAGCGGAGGGCCGGGGTGTGGACGGGCGCATCCCAGAGCGCCGTCATCTCGTCATCGAGGCGCAGGACGGAAATGGAGCAGCCCTGCATTTCGAGGGCGGTGATGTAGTTCCCGACCAGCGAGCGCGCCACGGTGATGCCCTGCTCTGCCAGCTGCTGCGCGGCACGGCGGTAGACAATGTAGAGCTCGCTCTGCGGGGTGCCGCCCATGCCGTTGACGAACAGGAGCACCTTGTCTCCGGAGGTGAGCCCGAGGTCGCTGACCACCGGCTCCAGCAGGCGGTCGGTGATCCCGTCGGCGTTCTCCATCGCGATGCGGTGCCGGCCGGGTTCACCGTGGATGCCGATGCCGATCTCGATTTCGTTTTCCTCCAGCACGAAGCTTGGCGCCCCCGCGTGCGGGACGGTGCAGGCGGTCAGCGCGACGCCCATGCTGCGGACGTTCTGGTTGACCCGGTCTCCGACGGCGGCGACGGCGTCAAGGTTGTCTCCGCGCTCGGCGGCGGCACCGGCGATTTTTTCCACCAGGACGGTCCCGCCCACCCCGCGCCGTCCGGCGGTGTACAGCGAGTCCTCCACCGCGACGTCGTCGTTGACCAGCACGGTGCGGACGTCCACACCTTCGGCCTGGGCCAGCTCGGCAGCCGTCTCAAAGTTGAGGACGTCGCCGGTGTAGTTCTTTACGATGTGCACGACGCCGGCGCCTGAGTTGACGGCGAGGGTGGCCGGGAGGATCTGGTCGGGTGTGGGTGAGGTGAATACAGCGCCCGGCACCGCGGCGTCGAGCATTCCCATCCCGACGTAGCCGCCGTGCAGGGGCTCGTGCCCGCTGCCGCCGCCGGAGACGAGCCCGACTTTTCCTGCCACCGGCGCGTCTTTGCGCACGATGTACTTGGGGTCCGCAAAGACGGTCACGAGGTCGGCATGGGCAAGCCCGAAGCCCTCCACTGACTCGTCAACCACGGCGCGGGGATCATTGATGAGCTTCTTCATGGCTGTGCTCCCTGGATGGTGTCCTGGCTGCTTGCTTGAACCCTACTACCGGGGCCTATGCGAGCGGTAGGCTCCGGTTTCACAACCTTTTACGCGGAACCGGGGTTCTTTCGGACGGCAGCCCGCCCCGGGATCCGCGGGTGCGTCAGGTTGGTTTGTCCGCCCACAACGGGAAGTTCGGCCAGGCGTCGCTGCCAAGCCAGGAGAAGGGCGGCGCATTGAGCCGCCCGCCATTAATCTCCGGCGCCGGGTCTTCGTCGTCCCCGGCGCCCGGGTCCTCGGCGCGCCCCGGTGATGCCGCGTCCGCGATAGTCATTTGGAATGCTGAGAAATCTGGAAAAATCACGCGATCGTGCAATTTCTTGCCTCCGAAACTCGGGAAGTCCACCCCCTGGACCGGGATCAGTTTATCCATCAAATTTATTGATGGGAAGACCCGTGCTCCCCTTGCTGCGGCGACGCTTCCGCCCCCGCTGGGCCCTGGTTACCGGGCTCGTCGCCCGCGCTCGTCGCCCGCGCCGAGGTGAGACTTCACGCCGATGTCGGGGCCAGCCATGGGCGCAAACTCTTACCTCGGCGATAGGCGGACGGGCTCCGGGCGGGACGGGGGGCGTGTACGGCTCGGAACTGACGCCGGTCACGCTGGAACTACAGGGTCTTGATCATTCTTGTGTTGCCCAGCGTATTCGGCTTCACCCGGGCGAGGTCCAGGAACTCGGCAACACCCTCATCATGGGAGCGCAACAGTTCCGAGTACACCACGGGGTCGACGGCGGTCTGGTCGGCCATGACTTCGAAGCCGTGCTTCTTGAAGAAGTCCACCTCGAAGGTCAGGCAGAACACGCGGGAGACGCCCAGAGCCCGGGCGTCCTCCAGCAGGCGCTCCACGAGCAGATGGCCCACGCCCCTGCCCCGCCAGGCATCCGATGCCGCGAGGGTGCGCACCTCGGCGAGGTCCTCCCACATAACGTGCAGCGCCCCGCAGCCGATCACTTCGCCGTCAGAGGACTCGGCGATCCGGAACTCCTGCAGGCTTTCGTAATAGGCCACCGTTTCCTTGGCCATGAGGATCCGCTGATCGGCCAGGGGGGCCACGAGCGTCTTGATCGCCCCGACATCGCTGGTGCGGGCAAGGCGGATGCGGATTGGCTCAGTCACAGCCCAATCCTACTGGGGGTCGCTTGTCTGCTCTTTCCAAGGTCTGTCAGCGCCTCACCTTCGCGGAGGCCGGACAGCCATTTGCCGGCGCCTCGGTCGTTCTCCCCACCGGCACCCTAACCTCGCAAGCTCGGCCAGGGAACCCTGCCGGCGTGGGCCCTCCCTTAGACGGCGCCTACACAAATGCCCGCTCCGTCCGCCGCTCGTGCTTGTGTCACCGCTCAGAAGATAGGCGAACTATTCGCGTTCGGCTTGGGCTGCAACGTCACCAATTCCGCGGAACTGAGGACTTCAAGGGTGGCAACTGGCAGCGAAGAAGATCATAAATAGCGCGAATGAGTTAAGTTCTCCAGCGTCCAGGAAGGTGAGCCGCCCCTTTGGTGACCGCCCCTGGGAGGGGGTTATCTGAATTGCTTTTCTGGATCGGTGACTGACGCACTAGGCGGAGGAGGGTGGGATATTTATGTAGCGTGCGTCTAAGCGAGTGCCCCGCCGTCCGGGTTCCCTGGCCGAGCTTGCGAGGTCAGGGGGACGGCGGGTGTACGAGCGAGCACGCGGTAAATGTCCCAGCCTCCGAGCCGAAGGCGAGAAGGAACTGCGCCCGGCCTAGAGACCCAGCTCAGCAGGCACAGGCAGGTCCTTGTCGAGCAGGTTCCTGGCGAGGAAGTGCTCCACTACGCCGTACCAGACCTTGGCGTGCTGCGGCTGCAGGATCCAGTGGTTTTCGTCCGGGAAATAGAGGAAGCGGTGTTCCGTTTCGCCGTTTTCGTCGGCCGCCAGCTGGGACTTGGAGAGGAGCTCGTACCAGAGGCGCAGGCCCTCACCGATCGGGACGCGGTAGTCCTTGTCGCCGTGGATGACGAGCATGGGGGTGCTGATGTTCTCCACGTGCAGGTGCGGGGAGTTCTCCAGCGCCATCTCGGCCGTCATTTCACGGAGCCAGTATTGCGCGGCGTCCGTGGTGGGACCGAACTGGTCGAGGGCCCAGAGGCTGGCGTGCGTGACGATCGCCTTGAAGCGGCCCGTGTGGCCAGCCACCCAGTTGGCCATGTAGCCGCCGAAGGAACCGCCCATGGCCGCCGTGCGGGTCTCGTCGATGTCCGGCCGCTCCACGACGGTGTCGGTGATGGCCATCAGGTCGGTGAACGGAGCCTTGCCCCACTCGCCCCAGCCGCGCTGGATGTGGTGCTGGCCGTAACCGGTGGAAAGCGCCGGGTCCGGCAGCAGCACGGCGTAGCCCCGGGCCACCAGCAGCCAGGGATTCCAGCGCCAGGTCCAGGCGTTCCAGGAGCCCAGCGGGCCGCCGTGGATCCAGAGCAGCAAAGGTGCAGGGCTTCCGGCGGTGGCGCCTTCGGGGAGTGCCAGGTACGCCGGCACGCGGGTTCCGTCGGCCGCCGTCGTCTCGACGCGTTCCAGGGAGCCCTTGTAATGCGGGCGCTCTGCGGGGGCAGGGAGACGGACGACGTCGCCGCCGGCGAGGTCGATCCGCACCGCTTCCGCCGGGAATTCATAGGAGCTCCGCAGCGCATAGGCGGCGCGCCCGTCGGGGGCGACCACGACGTCGGTGTACGCGGCCGTGTCGGCGGTCAGGCGGGTGACCTGGCCGGCTCCCCCGTCTCCGGTCACGCTGATCCGGAAGACGGGCGAGGCGCCGTCGTCGTCGGCGGTGGCGAGCAGTGCCGATCCGTCCGGCAGCCAGGCAGCCGGGCGTGCCCAGCGGTCCCAGTCGTGGGCCAGCGGCCTCAGGGCGGTTTCGGCCGCGGGCGCGCCGCCGGTCACGTCGAGCAGGTGCAGTTTGACCTGCGGGGCCTCTTCCGGCGTGGTGTCGCTCTCGCTGAGCACCACGAGCGTCCGGTTGTCGGGGCTGACCGGCCCCGGGAAGTAGCTCATCCCCTCGGTATCCAGCAGGACCTTGCGGGTGCCGGTGGCGACGTCGATCGCGACTAGGGTTGACCGTGAATTCGCGCGGGCAAGCGGCTTGTTGAAGCTGCTGTAGATGGTCTTGCCGTCCGGGCTGACGACGGAATCGGCGTCACGGAGTCCGCTCCCGGCGTCGGGGGTCAGGTTGCGGAGCTTGAGCGGCGCCGCGGCGTCAACAGTTGCCGGTTTGCCCGGCTCCTGATCCTCGCCCGGTTCGACGGCGAAGAGCCTCGGCTGGGCGGGACCCAGGTCGGCGTCCCAGTAGCGCACGGGATAGCCGCTGTGCAGGATGGCGGCGACCTTGTTGTCCTTCCGCGCCTTGCGGCGCTCCTCGTCCCCGTCCTCGTCTGTAGATCCCGCGAGCACGGAGGCATTGACGAACAGGGCGCCGGTGTCTTTCGCGGCCAGGAGTCCGCTGACTCCACCGGCACGGGTGAGCACAACGCGGGCCTCGCCGCCGTCCGAGGGCAGCATCCACAGGGCGTTCACGGGATCGGCCTCGGGGGTTTCCGGGTCGGGGCGGGCGGAGCTGAAGTACAGGTCACCGCTGGCGGCGAACACTGCGCCCGCCTCGCCCTTGGCGCTGCGGGTGATCCGGCGGGCCTGCTTCTGCCCTCCCGGGTCCAGTTCCCAGAGTGCGGTGCCGTATTCGGTGCCTTTGGCGTTCAGGGTGGCCACCGTGGTGACCAGCCTGCTGCCGTCGGGGCTTAGCGCCAGGCCGCTTACCTTCGGGATGGCGAGGTAGTGGTCCAGGTCGTGGAACGGTGTTTCGGGTTTTTCGCTCAGGGTCTCTGAATCGTTGGAAGCCATGCACCGATTCAACACCCCCTGTGCGCTGGATCACATCAAGTTCACTAAGAGTGAAACGGTACTTTCAGATTGGGTGTCGGCATAACGCAAAGGCCCCGCCGCTCCCTTGCGGGGAGTGACGGGGCCTTTGGTTTAGTGCTTAGACGCTCGGAGCGATCTCCGGGATGCGCGGCTTTGTGTTGCCGGCGAAGGTGAACTTGGCGTCGTCGCCTTCGCCGTCCACGTCCACTACAACAATGTCGCCGGCGTGGATTTCGCCGAAGAGGATCTTCTCGGAGAGCTGGTCCTCGATTTCGCGCTGGATGGTCCGGCGCAGCGGCCGGGCACCCATGGCGGGGTCGTAACCGCGGGTTGCCAGGAGCACCTTGGCCGCGGGCGTGAGCTCGATACCCATGTCCTTGTCCTTGAGGCGCTTCTCCAGGCGGCCAACGAACATGTCCACGATTTCGATGATCTCGTCCTGGGTCAGCTGCGGGAAGACCACAACATCGTCAACACGGTTCAGGAACTCGGGGCGGAAGTGCTGCTTGAGCTCCTCCGTGACGCGGGCCCGCATCCGGTTGTAGCCGGTCTGCGTGTCCGTGCCCGACTGGAAGCCGGTGGCAACGCTCTTGGAGATGTCCCGGGTGCCGAGGTTGGTGGTCATGATGATCACGGTGTTCTTGAAGTCCACCACGCGGCCCTGGGAGTCGGTCAGGCGGCCGTCTTCCAGGATCTGCAGCAGCGAGTTGAAGAGGTCGGCGTGCGCCTTCTCCACTTCGTCGAACAGGACCACGGAGAACGGACGACGGCGGACCTTTTCGGTCAGCTGTCCGCCTTCCTCGTAACCCACGTAGCCCGGAGGGGCACCGAAGAGGCGCGACACCGTGTGCTTCTCCGAGTACTCGGACATGTCCAGGGTGATCAGGGCATCTTCTTCGCCGAAGAGGAACTCGGCGAGGGCCTTGGCGAGCTCGGTCTTGCCGACGCCGGTGGGGCCGGCGAAGATGAACGAACCGCCCGGACGCTTGGGGTCCTTCAGGCCTGCACGGGTGCGGCGGATCGCCTGGGACAGGGACCGGATGGCCTCGTCCTGGCCGACGACGCGCTTGTGCAGTTCGTCTTCCATCTTCAGCAGACGCGAGGATTCCTCCTCGGTGAGCTTGAAGACCGGGATGCCGGTGGAGTTCGCCAGCACCTCGGCGATCAGGTCCTCATCCACCTCGGAGATGTCGTCCATGCCGCCGGTCTTCCACTGGCGTTCCTTCTCGGCACGCTCGGCAATGAGCTTCTGCTCCTTGTCGCGCAGCGAGGCGGCGCCTTCGAAGTCCTGCGCGTCAATCGCGGATTCCTTCTCCAGCTTCATGGCGGCGATCTTCTCGTCCATGACCTTGAGCTCCGGCGGGGCCGTCATCCGGCGGATACGCAGCCGTGCGCCGGCCTCATCGATCAGGTCAATCGCCTTGTCCGGCAGGAAGCGGTCCGAGATGTAGCGCTCGGAGAGGCTCGCCGCCGAGGCGAGGGCGCCGTCGGTGATGGTGACGCGGTGGTGCGCCTCGTACCGGTCACGGAGGCCCTTGAGGATCTCGATCGCGTGAGCGACGGAGGGTTCCTTGACCTGGATCGGCTGGAAACGGCGCTCCAGCGCGGCATCCTTCTCGATGTGCTTGCGGTACTCGTCCAGCGTGGTGGCGCCGATGGTCTGGAGCTCGCCGCGGGCCAGCATGGGCTTCAGGATCGAAGCCGCATCGATGGCGCCTTCGGCGGCACCGGCACCCACCAGGGTGTGGATTTCATCGATGAACAGGATGATGTCGCCGCGGGTGCGGATCTCCTTCAGGACCTTCTTGAGGCGCTCTTCGAAATCGCCGCGGTAGCGGGAACCGGCCACGAGGGACCCGAGGTCCAGCGTGTAGAGCTGCTTGTCCTTGATGGTTTCCGGAACGTCGCCGCGGACAATCGCCTGGGCGAGGCCTTCGACGACGGCGGTCTTGCCGACGCCGGGCTCACCGATCAGGACAGGGTTGTTCTTAGTGCGGCGGGAAAGGACCTGCATGACGCGTTCCATTTCCGATTCGCGCCCGATGACCGGGTCCAGCTTGTTCTCGCGGGCGGCCTGGGTCAGGTTGCGGCCGAACTGGTCCAGGACGACGGAACCGGCGGGAGTGCCTTCGGCCTGCCCTGGGCCAACGCCGGCACCCGTGGTTTCCTTGCCCTGGTAACCCGAGAGCAGCTGGATGACCTGCTGCCGGACGCGGTTGAGGTCCGCACCGAGCTTGACCAGCACCTGGGCGGCAACGCCTTCGCCCTCGCGGATGAGGCCGAGCAGGATGTGCTCGGTGCCGATGTAGTTGTGTCCCAGTTGGAGGGCCTCGCGGAGCGAGAGTTCCAGGACCTTCTTGGCGCGCGGGGTGAAGGGGATGTGTCCGGACGGGGCCTGCTGGCCCTGCCCGATGATCTCCTGCACCTGCTCGCGGACGCCGTCGAGCGAAATGCTCAAGGACTCAAGGGCTTTGGCAGCAACACCTTCACCTTCATGGATCAGACCCAAGAGGATGTGTTCGGTACCAATGTAATTGTGGTTCAGCATGCGTGCCTCTTCTTGGGCAAGCACAACTACGCGACGGGCACGGTCCGTAAATCGCTCAAACATTTCGCCACACTCCTAGCTACGACGTACTTTGATGCTACGTGGCCGGGTTCAAGATTTGGGGCTTGTTCGCCACAGGGGAAACCCGGACGCCGAAGCGGCGTCACACGGGGGTGTGAACGCGGGCCGGCGGTGGCCCTGCGACAGGATGGCGGACGGTCCGGCGTCGGAAGCGGGTGGAGCGGCCGGGCCGGCTGCAGGCCTCGATTCCTGGCCCGGCGCGCTCCTGCCCAGTTACCTCCTCGGACACCCCGGACCAGCCGGCGCGTCCCCGGGGTGCTGGCCTCTTTCCTGGCCGGTAACCGGGCAGGAACGCACGCCGACCCGGAATGGACAGCGACGTTTCCGGCCACTGCGGGCACACATGACAATGCCCCCGCCCGAAGGCGGGGGCCAGTCATTGGTATTGCGGCCCGGCGCTCCGTCCGCGACGCAGCGTTCCCGGCTCGGCTGCTAGGAATTTGCCTTTTGGTAGGCTTCCTGAATTTCAGCCTGAATACGGCCGCGGCTGTTTACCGCATAGCCGTTATCGCGGGCCCACTGCCGGATCTGGGCCGAGTCCTGATTGCGGCCGGATGCAATCTTGGTGCGCGTTGCGCGGCCACTTGAGGTCTTGCGTGCGTGGTTTACAAACCGCTCAACTGCCGAGCGGAGTTCTGCAGCATTGCCCGCCGACAGGTCGATTTCGTAGCTGACGCCGTCAAGGCCAAACCGGACGGTCTCGTCCGCGGATCCCCCATCCAGATCATCGACAAGGATGATTTTCACTTTCTGTGCCATTAAAGACTCTCTTTCCAAAAGGATGAGTATTTACGAAAAGCAGGATGTATCTGGTTAAAAGTATCCTCTGCTTTATGGCAACGAGTCAAAGCGAAAAAACGCTTCCAAAGGAAAACCCAAGGCGGAATAGTCTGCTATTAGTTCGGGCCGTTGGAATGACCGTCGTTGCGGAGGGTATCCGCCGCGGAGATAATTCCATCGGCCTCCGCCTGGGCACGGGCTTCGGCTTGGCGCTCCGATTTGTCGGCATTGAAAATCGATTTCATGGCAAACCAGAAGATCAGCCCGACCACCATGGAGGGAAGCAATACGGCAACGTAGTCCATGGTCAGTGTCCTTCGGGCTTCAGCAGCGGGAACAGAATTGTTTCGCGGATACCGGCGCCGGTGAAGAGCATGACCAGCCGGTCGATGCCCAGACCGATTCCGCCCATCGGCGGGGCTCCGTACTCGAGGGCACGGAGGAAGTCCTCGTCCAGCTGCATGGCCTCGACGTCGCCGGCGGCGGAGCGGCGGGACTGCTCGGTGAGCCGTTCACGCTGGATCACCGGGTCAATCAGTTCGGAGAACGCGGTGCCGCGCTCCATGCCGCCGATGATGAGGTCCCACGCTTCGATCAGCCGGTCATCCTCGCGGTGCTGGCGGGCCAGCGGCTGGGCGGACGGCGGGTAATCGTAGACGAAGGTCGGATTCAGCAAAGTCGGTTCGACGAGCTCGCCGAAGAGCTCCACTACGAGCTTTTCGGCGTCCCAGTTGGCGTCCACCTTCACCTCGTGCTTGGCGGCCAGCGCCAGCAGCTCGGCGACGGGGGTGTCCGGGGTGACGTCCTGGCCTACGAAGTCGGACAGTCCCGGGTAGACAGCCATCCATGCCCAGTCGCCGTCGAGGTTGATCTCCCCGGCCTCGGTCTGCAGGACGCGGCCCACGCCGGCGGCGTCAGCGGCGTCGAGGATGAGTTCCTTGATCCGGTCCGCCATCACGAACTGGTCAGCCCAGGCCTCGTAGCTTTCCAGGGTGGTGAATTCGGGGCTGTGCGTGGAGTCCACGCCCTCATTGCGGAAGACGCGGCCCATGTCGTAGACGCGGTCGATTCCGCCGACGACGGTGCGCTTGAGGTACAGCTCGGTGGCGATCCGCAGGGTCATCTTCTGGTCGAAGGCGTTCATGTGCGTCTCGAAGGGGCGGGCCGTGGCGCCGCCGTGCACCAGCTGCAGCATCGGGGTTTCCACCTCGACGTAGCCCTGGCGGTGCAGGGTCTCGCGGATGGAACGCGTGATCGCGGCCCGGGTGTAGACCATCTCGCGGGCCTCATCGCGAACAATCAGGTCCACGTAGCGCTGGCGGACGCGGGTTTCCTCGTTGAGCTCCGCGTGCAGCACGGGCAGCGGCCGCAGCGCCTTGGACGCCATGGACCAGGACTCGGCCATGACGGAGAGCTCGCCGCGCCGCGAGGAAATGACCTCGCCCTTGATGAAGACGTGGTCGCCCAAGTCCACTAGGGCCTTCCAGTCGGCGAGCGCGTCCTCGCCGATGTTGGCCAGGCTCAGCATGACCTGCAGCCGGACGGCCTTGCCGTCAACCCCGCCCTCCTGGAGCGTGGCGAAGCAGAGCTTGCCGGTGTTGCGGACGAAGACGATGCGGCCGGTCACTCCGACGACGTCGCCGGTGGTTTCGTCAGCCTGGAGGTGCGCGTACTTTTCGCGGACATCATTCAGTGAATGCGTGCGCTCCACACCTACCGGGTACGCCTCGATGCCGCGCTCGATCAGCTTGGCGCGCTTCTCCATGCGGATGCGCGTCTGTTCGCTGGCGTCGTGGGAATCGGCGGCGGTGTTCGGGGCGGAGGTGTTTTGGGAAGTCACAATCCCCAAGTTTACCGGGGATTCGGCCGGCGCAGGTCCGGCCCGGTAACGGCCACCGCGGGACACCCGTCGCAGGACAGCCTCCGCGGAATAGACTCAGGGCTGTGGAGACGCGGACCATCAACACCGACGACGGCGAGGGGCACCTGGAGCTGCTCTCCTTCCGCCCGCCTGCCGGCCAGATCCCGGCGGGAGGGCCTGCACCCGGGCCAGCGCCCGGCCCGGGCATCGTCGTCGTGCATGGCACAGCGATCACCGCAGCGCTGTACCGCCCGTTCGCGTGGAACATCAGCCGCCTGTTGGGCCGCCCGGTGTATTGCTACAACCGGCGCGGGCGGACCGGGTCCTCCCCTCAGCCGCCGGGCTATTCGTCGGCCACGGAGGTCGACGATCTGGCCGCGGTGCTGCGGGAGACCGGGTCGAGCGACGTCGTGGCGCACAGCTACGGCGGCTTCGTGGCCCTGGAGGCGGCACGGACGGTGCCGATCCGCCGGATGGTCACCTATGACGCGGCAGTGTCCCTCTCGGGGAACCTCACCCGGCGCTGGCGGCCCGAGCTGGAGCGTTCGGTCGCCGCCGGGCAGCTCGACGAGGCCTGGGCGCACATGGTCCAGGGCCTTGAGGTGGGCGGGCCCGTCGCCAAGCTTCCGCTGGGCGCGCTGCGGATGCTGAGCATCCTCTCGGCGCGGACCAGCATGGGCGCCGAGATGCGCGAACTGCTGCCCACCGCCGTCGCGGAGATACGGGCGGTGCTGGACGCCGACGCCGAACTGGACGACTTCGCCGCCGTGACCACCCCGACGCTGATGCTGTGCGGCGGCTGGAGCCCGGACTACTTCACAGAAACGGCCCGGCAGCTCGCCGCCGCCATCCCGTCCATCGAGTGTGCCGTGTTGCCGGGCCAGCTCCACGAGAGCCCGCTCCGCCCCGGAATCCGGCTGCCCCGGGCGGTTGCCCGGTTCCTCCTGGCCGGGGAGGGGAGCCTGCAGCCCCTCCCGGCGCGCAGGAGGCGGTTCAGGCTGGGTCGCTGAGGGGCGCGCCCTTACAATCGGTGGGCGACCCCTTCGAAAGGACCCCCTTGGCCAAGCTCTATTTCCGCTTCGGCGCGATGAACTCCGGCAAGTCGACGGGCCTGCTGCAGGCCGCCTTCAACTATGAGGAACGCGGCCAGCGAGTCCTGCTGGCCAAGCCGGATGTGGACACCAAGGGCGACGCCGACGTCGTGTCCCGCCTGGGCATGACCCGTTCGGTGGACTTTCTCATCCCGGCCGGCGCCTCCGCCCGCGAGCTGTTCACCGCCCAGGCCCATGGAGACGACCCCAATGCGCTGCTGGAGCATGTGGACACGCAGCCCGTGGCGTGCCTCCTGGTGGACGAGGCCCAGTTCCTCGAACCGGCGCAGGTGGACGATCTCTTCCGGATCGCAGTCCTGGACAATGTTCCCGTGCTGGCCTACGGAATCCGCACGGACTTCCGCACCCGGGCGTTCCCAGGATCGCTGCGGCTCCTGGAGATCGCGCACACCCTCGAAGAACTCAAGACCATCTGCCGGTGCGGCCGCAAGGCCATCTTCAACACCCGCCGGGCGGGCGACGCGGTGGTCTTCGACGGCGACCAGGTTGCGATCGACGGCCAGGATGTCTGGTACGAGTCGCTCTGCGGTTCCTGCTACCTGGAGGTCTCCGGCGGGCGGCTGGGCAGCTAGAAGGCAACGCCCGGTTGACCGGGGGCCAGTCACGGACGAAAGGGCGGGCACTGCTTTTCAGCAGCACCCGCCCTTTCAGGTTTTGTGGATTGTTGCCTGGAACTAAGCCCAGAGGAAGGGAACCACGAGGACCCCGAGCGTGACCACCGGTCCGATGATGACCATCGACAGGCCCCAGATGGTGAGGTTCCTGTTGACCGTGGGACGGTGCTCCTCCACAGTGGAGGCGACGATCGTCGCGCCCGTTGTTCCGAAGGGGGCGCAGTCCACGAGGGAGGCCGAGATGGCCAGCGCGTAGATGAAGCCCGTCATCTCGAGCCCGCCGCCGGGCACCAGCAGCGGAACCGCAAGCGGGATCAGTGCGCCGATGATGCCGATGGTTGACGCGAAGGCCGAGACCAGGGCGGCAATGACGCAGATGACGAACGCCGCGAGCAGCGGCTGGCTCACCGAGCGGGCTGCCTCCCCGAGCTGGTCGATGGCACCCAGCCGGGTCAGGACGGCCACATAGGTGATGATGCCGCCGAGGAGCAGCGTGGTGCTCCAGTCGATGCGGGCGATCGCCTTGCGGCCCACGCCCGGATCGACGAGTGCGATGATGACGGCGATGGTGAGGGCCACGACGCCGAGGTTGACGTCGACGTCGAGCTGGTTGAGGGTGAAGAACCCGCCCACCAGCACGAAGAGCGAAATGATGACAAGCATCTGGATGGGCACCAGCTTGGTTCGCGGTGCTGCATCAACGCGCGTCTCGGTGCGGGTCAGCGTCAGCGTGCCGCCGGCTTCCGTGCGGGCACCCGACCCGCCGCCCAGCGGCGAACTGTCGCCGGAGGGCCGGCCGCGGCCGGCGGAACCTGCCCGGGTGCGGGCGATGAGTTCGCGCCCGCCGAACATGAAGAAGGCCACCAGGACCACGAGGGCGTTCACGCCGATGGAGATCGCGAACATCAGGGCGGCGTTGTACGGGACGTTGGCCTCGGAGGCGACGGTCTGCACGGTGATGCCGACGATGCTGGTGGGGGCCAGCGCACCGCCGACGATCGCCGAGCTCATGGCGATGCCCATCATGGTGGAGTTGATTTTGTGGCTGTGCGCGAGCGTCATGGCGATCGGGACGACGGCGAACGCTGCGTGGGAGGTGCCCATGCAGGCAACCGCTGATGCAATGGCCCACAGGCCCCAAGGCAGCAGGGCGACGCGGTCGCCGATGAGGTCGAGCGAGCGGTCCACGAGCCACTTGATGGTGCCGGTTTCGTGAGCGATGCCGAACAGGTAGGTGATGCCCACCAGGATGATCAGGGCGTCCACCGGGAAGCCGCCGAGGACCTCCTTCAGGCTCTCACCCACCACGCCGATGCCGATAATAAACGCGGACACCAGGGCCAGGGCACCCATGTGGACGTTGCGCACCGAGGAGATGGTGAAGACTAACGCCAGCCCAATCAGGGCGATGATCTCGGGGGTCATGCCGTGCGCTCACCGGGTGTGCGCACCTGGTGCGGGGCGTGGGAAGCAAAGTACGTCATTGATTTACTCCGATCAGGTTGGTTTCGCGGGAGGCTCCCGCGAGGTAAAGGGCAAGGGCGCCGGCGTCCACGCCGTGAACGTCCTCAAGTCCGATGAGCTCGCCGCGGGCCACGGGGCGTGTCAGGCGGGCGCCGTCGAGCAGGTAGAACGGGGAGGCTTCGTGGTCTGTTGCGATCATTACCGGCGCCACGCCGGCAATCTCGTGATGGTGCCCCGCCACGGCCAGTCCGGTGCCGGCGGGAAGATCCCGGGTTGCGCGGCCGGCCAGGACCATGCCGGGCTGCGCGGCGGGAGCGGCGGCGCAGTCGACGGCGGCATGTACCGTCAACGGCGTCTCCACACCCATGTAGTGGTACGGCCAGTAGATGCACGCGTACTTGCCGTTCCGGCTGACAACGTGGCCCTTGCCGCGAAGGATCTCCCACGTCACCGGATCGCCAGTGCGGACAATGGCGAAGACCCCGCCCGCAAAGCTGGCCTCGCCGGGCAGCCGCAGGGCGGAGAAGACGTCCACCACGCCGTCGTTGTTGGTGATGCCGCCGTCCGCGCGTGCGGCGTAGATGTCGGCGAGCTCATCGATGCGGGCCACCGGGTAGTGCATCGCCTCGACGTCGGCCATCATGCCGGTGCGCATGGCCACCACCGTCATTTCGCACGAATCGGCGGCGGCTGCCCGCTTCAGGGAGCCGACGGCTGCGGCCCGCTTCTGCAGCGTTGCCGCGATGTCCTCACCGAGGTCCAGCAGCCCGGTCAGCTGCTGTGCGTCGATGGTCTCCCCGGCCTGCGTGACGCGGCCGGTTTCGGGGTTGAACTGGAGGTCATACTCCCCCGCTTTGCCGATCGCAACGATGTCGAGCCCGACGGCGCTGACCCAGTCCACGAGGCGCAGCAGGTTGGCGGGCTGGTCGCCGTCGCCCGGGAGGTAGCTGAGTCCCTTGCTGGCCGCCCGCGCGCCGAGCTCGACTCCGACGACAGTGTCGACCTCTTTGCTGACCATCACAACGTGGGTGTTGTTATTCAGTGCCGCCTCGGCGTAGGCAGAGCCGACGCCGACCCGGCCGCAGGCCTCGACCAGGACGTCGATGCCGGCCCAGTCCACAGCTTCAACGGACGCGATCAAGGCGATCCGGCCGTCGGCAACAATCTCCGCCGTCTGTGCGGGGTCGATGGAGCCGGCCGCGCGGTGGGCGGGAATACCCAGTTCAGCGAGCATTCGCAGCACGCCGTCGATGTCCGGATCGATCAGGATGGCGGGCAGGATTTCGGGAGTATGGGCCAGCTGGGCGAGGAACGTGCGTCCGTAACCGCCGTTAGCCCCGGTCAGGGCTACGCGGATGGGATCTCGTCGTCGAGCGCGGTGAGGGAGGATCACGGTTGGTTCCAAATCTTCGTGCGACGTCCGACTTTCGAACGTGCCGTGGATCACTGTGACACACATTCTAAATTCGTACAAGAACGTACCAAAGTTTAACAAACCGTATCGCTCGAGTGTTACAGTCGATTCCGACCACCGCCGCCTGGACGGGCTGGTCCAGAAAGGAATCAAAGTGCTTGGAATCATCGCTGATGACTTCACCGGCGCCACGGACGTAGCCACTATGCTCCGGCGCTCTGGTCATCGAGTGGCCGTCGTCATCGAGGACGGCACCCCCGCCCCGGAACAACTGGCCAAGCTGGACGCCGTCGTCGTCGCGTTGAAGAGCCGGTCCGGATCGAAGGACGCCGCAGTGGCCGCTTCACTTAGTGCGCTCCACCGCCTCCGCGCCTGGGGCGCGAACCGCTTCTACGTGAAGTACTGCTCGACTTTTGATTCCACGGCCGAAGGAAATATCGGCCCGGTTCTCGACGCAATCACAGAGGAACTCGGTGTGCGGACCTGCGTTGTGGTGCCCTCGCTCCCGGCCAACCATCGCACCGTCTACAACGGCCACCTCTTCGTGGACGGCGAGCTTCTCGAAAACTCGTCCATGCGCCACCACCCGCTCACCCCCATGACCCGCTCCCGCGTCGCCGACCTGTTGCGCCCGCAGACGCGCCATCCTGTCGGTGAAGTAATGCACGGGACTGTGCGCAGAGGGCATGCCGCGCTCCGCTCCGCCATTGACGCCGCAGAGTCCCGCTATGTTGTGGTGGACGCCATTGACGACGAAGACCTCGCGACCATCGGTACTGCGACGGCGGATGACTTGCTTATGTCCGGAGGCTCCGGGTTGGCCCTTGGCATCACCGGACCCGGAGGGGCCGCGGATGCCTGGTCGCCGCCGGCCCGTGGACGCGGTGCCATCCTCTGCGGCAGCGTGTCCCGCGCCACGCTGGCCCAGATCGCGCACGCCGCCCGCACGCAGCCGGTACGCCAGATCGACGTCCACGCCGCAATCGCTAATCCCGATGCGGCGGCCGCCGAGCTCGCCGCCTGGGTCGTCGCGCAGCCGCCTGGCTCCACGCCCGTTGTGTGCGCCGCACGCGACCGCGCCGATGTCCGCCCCCGCGTCGACGGCGTTGAGACCGCCCCCGTCATCGAACGTGTGCTGACACAAGTAGCGAGCCTGCTCATAGGGCAAGGAACCGTCGCGGGCCTGATAGTCGCCGGCGGCGAGACCAGCGGAGCTGTTGTGCGCGGACTGGACATCCAGACGCTGCAGATCGGCCCCGAAGTGGCCCCCGGGGTGTGCTGGTCCGCAGCGGAAGCCGGCGGACGTACAGTCGCCCTCGCACTCAAGAGCGGCAACTTCGGCGAGGACGATCTCTTCACTTCGGCTTGGGAGCGCTTGGCATGAATGTCCGGAAGCAACTCATCGCAGCAGGACGCAGCCTCGTCGACATGGGCCTGAGCCCCGGGGCCACGGGCAACCTGAGCATCAGGGACGGGGACACAATCCTCGTGACCGGCACCGGCGCGTCCCTGGGCCGCCTCACCGAGGCGGACATCGCGGAGATTTCGCTCGCAGGTGTTCACCTCGGCGGTGCCCGGGCGTCGAAAGAGACCCCCCTGCATGTCGGTTTCTACGGTCGCGGGGAGGAGCACCAGGCGATCGTCCATCTGCATTCGCCGCAGGCCGTCGCCCTGTCTTGCCGCAGCCCCTGGTCCGGAGTCAACGCCGTCCCGCCGCTGACCCCGTACTTCGTTATGCGGGTCGGGCAGACCCCCCTGCTGCCGTACCGGCATCCGGGTGACGCCGCCCTCGGGGACGACATCCGGCTGGCTCGGGGACCCTTCCGTGCTGCACTGCTCGCCAACCACGGGTCCGTTGTGTCCGGCAGGGACCTGGGTGACGCCGTCGAACGCGCAGCCGAACTGGAGGAAGCGTGCCGGATCGCGCTCCTGACCGAAAACTCCCCGCGCCGCGAACTCACCCCCGATCAGATCCGGGAGCTCGCTGACCGGTGGGACAGTCCCTGGACGCATTCTCCGGTAGATTGACCCGGGAGGCACCATTGGCAAAGTCAACATCCCTGATTCCCGAGCAGCGCAGGCAGCAGATTCTTGAGCACCTGCGTGCCCACGGAGTGCTCAGTTACCGGGAGCTCACCGAACTGCTCGGCGTCAGCCACATGACCGCCCGCCGCGACGTCGCGGCTCTCGCCGACGAGGGCAAGGTCCAGGTGACGCAGGGCGGCGTCCTGGCCGTCACCAAGCTGCTGCAGGAACCGCGCCGCTCCGTGAAGGAAGCAGCTGATCTGACGGCCAAGGCGGCGATCGCCCGCCATGCCGCAGACCTGGTCTCCGACTCCATGACCGTCTACCTTGATGCCGGCACCACGGTCCAGGCGATGAGCCCCTACCTTCAGGACCGCAAAGACCTCACGATCGTCTCCAACGATTTGGCCACAGCGACGTCCTTCCTGGACCAGCCCGGGGTCGATCTGATCTGTGTTGGTGGCCGGGTCGACCGGGACAACAAGTCCATGATCGGCCGGCTCGCCGCGCTCACACTGGCCGAGCTGTCCTTGGATATTGCTTTTCTGTCATCCAGTTCCTGGGACATCCAGCACGGAGTAACGACGCCGGTAGAGGCCAAGATCGACCCGAAGCGTGCCGCCATGGCTTCTGCCGAGACAACCGTGTTGCTGGCGGACAGCAGCAAGTTCGGGCGCTACGCGAAATACCGCGTCCTTGCCTTGGAGGAGCTTGACCTCATTGTCAGCGATGCAGGGCTGAGCGAGACTGCCGCGCAGCAGATTCACGGGCTGGGCGTCGACGTCGTCCGGGCGGGCACGAAGCCTTCCGGCGCCGCGGCGGACAACTGGCAGAACACGGCAAACTGATGCCACTCTCGGCGCGTATCCTCCGGCCGGGCCCTGCCTCCTCCCCCGCTTCGGGCTGTCCGCCAGCGCCCTACTACGCCGTAGCTGCAGCCTCGGCTAGGCTCGGAGCATGACCCGCGAGAACATCAGAACCCCCGACGGCGGAACGATCGAGCTTTTCAGCACGGGTGCCGAGCTTGCCTCGGCGGGCTCCGGCGTCGTCGTCGTTCCGGCGTCAATGGTGACCGCCGCCGACTACACCCGCTTCGCGCAGAAGCTCAGCGCGTCCCTGGGCCGCCCGGTGCACACCTTCAACCGCCGCGGCCGCGGCAGCTCCTCGCCGCAGCCGGAGGACTACACCCTCGACGTGGACATCCATGACCTCGATGCGGTGATGAAGCACACCTCCAGCACGGACGTTTTCGGGCACAGCTTCGGCGGCGCGGTGGCGCTGCACGCTGCCCGCACCCTGCCGGTGGAACGCCTCGCCGTGTACGACCCCGCCGTCTCCGTGAACCACAGCGTCACCGCCGACTGGACCACCGAATACGAGAAGGCGACGGCGGCCGGCGACGACGACCGCGCCCTCGCCGTCCTGCTCAGGGGCCTCGAAACCGGCAGCGCCCTGTCCCGGATGCCCCTGTCCATGCTGACCCTGGCGAACAAACTGGCCGCCGGCACCCCCCTGGGCAAGCAGATGCGCGAGCTCATGAAGACCGGCGTCCGGGAGATCAAAGCCATCATCGCCGCGGACATGCCGGCCGAGCCGTTCCTGGAATTGCCGCTGGAAACACTGATCATTGTCGGCGAGAAGAGCCCCGCGTACTTTGGTGTGGCCTGCGCCCAGATCCACGAGGTGCTCTCCGGCTCCAGCTACATGATCCTGCCGGGCATGGGACACGACGGCGTCAACAAGGCACCGGACAAGCTCATCACCGCGCTCAGCGAGTTCTTCGCCAGCTAGGCTGCGTCAAACAACGCGGGGTCATTTGTCGCCCATTCCGGAGCTCCGGATGGGCGGCGAATGACCCCGCGTTGGGTCAACCGGTCAGTGGGCCGCGGCGTGCTCCGCTGCGGGGTGTTCGACGGCGGCGGTCTTGCGCATCATGGCGGCCAGCACGACGGCGGCGACGGCGATGACCGACGCCGTGAGGAACGCCGCGTGCATGCCCGCGACCATTCCGGAACCGGCGGACACCACCGCGAAGATCGAGACGAGCAGCGCCGTTCCGGCGGCCCCGGCCACTTGCTGCAAGGTGCTCATGATGGCGGAGCCGTGGGAGTACAGATGCGGCGGCAGCGGGTTCAGCCCGGTGGTGAACGCCGGTGTGAAGATCAGGGCCAGTCCCAGGCTGAGGCCCACGTGCAGCGCGATGATCCACCCGACCGGGGTGCCGGCGTCGAGCCGGGAGAACTGGAAAAGTGCCAGCACCAGCATTGACGAGCCGGTGACGGTCAGCGGCAGCGGGCCCACCTTGTCGAAGAGGCGTCCGATGAACGGTCCCAGCAGCCCCATTGCGAGGCCTCCGGGGAGCAGGGTCAACCCTGTTTCCAGGGACGACAGCCCGCGGACTTCCTGGAGGTACAGCGGCAGGAGGATCACTGCGCCGAAGAGGGCGATCATGGCCACCACGAGCAGCAGCACGGACACCGTGAACATCCTGAACGTGAAGGCGCGCAGGTCCAGCAGGGGCGCCGCGGTCTTCTGCAGCCGCAACTGGCGGAGGACAAACGCCACCATGGAGATGACGCCCACGGCCAGGGCAATGATGGCGGGCGAGCCCGGGCCGCCCTCGCCTCCGCCGATCTGGCTGAGGCCGTAGACCAGCCCGCCAAACGCGGGGACGGTCAGCAGCACGGACAGGAGGTCAAGCCGGGTCTTCTCCTTTTCGCCGATGTTCGTCAGGAACCGAGCGCCGATGGCGAAGGCGGCCAGGGCGATCGGGAGGACAAAGACGAACATAAAGCGCCAGGAGAAGTGCTCAAGGATCAGCCCGGAAACGGTGGGGCCCATTGCCGGAGCCACGGAGATGGCGATGCTGACGTTGCCCATCACGAAGCCGCGGCGTGTCACCGGGACCAGGGTCAGGATGGTGGTCATCAGCAGGGGCAGCATGATGGCGGTGCCGCCGGCCTGGATGATCCGGGCGAGCAGGAGGATTTCGAATCCCGGGGCCAGCGCCGCGAGCAGCGTGCCGCCGGAGAACAGGCCCATGGCCAGCATAAAGACGGCGCGGGTGGACAGCCGCTGCAGGATGAAGCCGGTCGTGGGGATCACGATCGCCATCGTGAGCATAAAGCCGGTGGACAGCCACTGCACGGTGGGTGCCGTGACCCCCAGATCCACCATCAGCCGCTGCAGGGCGACGTTCATGATGGTCTCGTTCAGGATCACCACAAAGGTGGCCACCAGCAGGGTGGCGATGACGGTAACCGATTCGCGGGACATCTTCGCTGGGAGTGCGGCACCCCCGCCGGCAACCTGGGGCGGCGCGGCCGGCGAGGTCTGCACGGGATCGCCGGGAGTCTGTGAAGAGACGTCTGTAGACATAGGGGTTCCCTCAGGGAGTTTTGAAGTGGGGTCCTGCGGCGTTGACCGCTACTGAAAATGCTAACCGGGGATCCGCCGCGGTAATTCCCGACGGTGGAGAAAAATTCCTGCGGCCCCAAATACAACGCGGGGTCAGCTGCGGTCCATGGAAAGCCTCGGCATGGGCCGCGTCTGACCCCGCGTTGCAGTGGAGGTGGGGGGTGGCTCAGGAGTCCAGCGGGACGTTGTCGATCAGGCGGACCGGGCCCACCTTGGCCGCGATGAGGGCCAGGCCCTGTCCGCGGAACGGCGTGTCCCGGCAGTTCTCGGCGAGCGGTTCGAGGGTGGCGAGGTCCACCACGTCGAGATAGTCCAGTTCCACGAGCGGCTGGGACTCCACGAGCGCCTGCACGGACTCCAGGTCCAGCGGCTGGTGGGCGTTGGCCCGTTCCTCGATCAGGCGCAGGGCCCGTGAGAGCACCAGGGCCGCCTCGCGTTCCTCGGCGGAGAGGAAACGGTTGCGGCTGGACAGCGCCAGCCCGTCCGCCGACCGCACAATCGGCACCGGGATGATCTCCACGGGGAAGTTCAGGTCGGCAACCATGCGCTGGACCAGGGCCAGCTGCTGGGCGTCTTTCTGGCCGAAGTACGCCCGGTAGGCCGGCACTTCGGCGCCCGCCGCCGCGCCGGGCATTCCGTAATGCAGCAGCTTGGCCACCACGGTCAGGGCGCCGTCGAAGTGCCCAGGGCGGGAGGCGCCTTCCCACTTCCCGGCCATCGGACCCCCGCTGATCCGGACCAGGGGTTCCCCGCCGGGATAGACCTCGTCGACATCCGGCGCGAACACCAGGTCCACGCCCACGGCATCAAGGAGTGCCAGATCCGCGTCCAGGGTCCGCGGGTACCGGTCCAGGTCCACGGCCTCGCCAAACTGCAGCGGGTTCACGAAGATACTGACCACCACCACGTCGTTCTGCTCGACGGCGGTGCGCGCCAGCTCGGCGTGGCCTTCGTGCAGGGCGCCCATGGTGGGCACCAGGCCCTGCGAGGTGCCGCCTTTCTCCTTGAGCAGACGGGCGCTTTCGGCACGGAGCCGGGCAGCCGTGGTCACGAGTTGGATCGCCAAAGTTTTGGACCTTCCTTAGGGTTGCCGGCCGTCGTCGCCGGGGCCCTCGAGCGCCTGCGCGATGACGTCGAGCTGCTCCGGCTTCAGCAGTCCGCGGCGTCCTGCCCGGCGGGCTGTCGCCCGGGCCATGGCCAGGTACGCCTCCAGAATATCGCCGCCGGCCCCGCCGTCGTGCTCCCGCAGGGTTTCGGCGTGCGCGGCCACGGTGCCCGCATCGCCGCGGGCCACCGGCCCGGTCAGGGCTGATTCGCCTGAGGCCAGGGCGTTCTCCAGGGTCGCGCGCAGCAGCGGGCCAAGCATGCGTTCGGGGGCTTCGACGCCGACCTCCCGGAGCAGCTGTGAGGCCTGCGCCACGAGGGTGACCAGGTGGTTTGAGCCGTGGGCGAGGGCCGCGTGGTAGAGCGTCCGGTCGGCCTCCGCGATGGCGACGGGCTCCGCTCCCATTTCCACCACGAGGGCCTGCGCGATGGGCAGCATGGCAGCGTCCGCCGTGACGCCGAAGGTGCAGTCCAGCAGCCGGGTCAGGTCCAGGCTCATCCCGGTGAAGGTCATCGCGGGGTGCAGCGCCAGCGGGACGGCCCCGGCGGCGCGGACCGGATGCAGGATTCCGACGCCGAAACGGCCGGACGTGTGGGCCACCAGCTGGCCGGGCTGCCAGGCGCCGAGCTTGGCCAGGCCCTCGACGAGCGGGCCGAGCGCATCGTCGGGGACGGCCAGCAGCACCAGTTCGGCCCGTTCGACGATGTCCTGCACGTCCAGCACCGGGACGCCGGGTAGCAGGGTTTCCGCGCGTTCGCGGCTGGCGTCCGAGACCGCCGAGACACCGATGACGGCGTGCTCCGCGCCGCGCAGCGCAGCCCCCAACACGGCGCCGACCTTCCCGGCGCCGACGATTCCGATGCCGAGTCGTCCTGGTTTAGCCATGCTGACGGTCGTCCTGCCTGTCGGGTTCTGCGGTGTGGGTGGGTTCTGCGGTGTGGGTGGGTTCTGCGGTGTGGGAGGGTGCTGCGGTTGCGGTGGGTGCTGCGGTATTGGTGGGTTCCGGCGCGAGTGCCCGGACCTGGTCCAGCCAGTGCTCGCTGGTCTGCCGCTTGCGCGCGGCCCGGGCACGGGCCGCCTGCGCGTCCAGCAGGGCACGCCCCTCATCGAGGCCGGCCTGGATGAGGCGCGGGGACACGGGCCCGGCCGTGGTGTGCAGGACCAGATCCGCGACGCGGAAGCGCCGCGCCAGGGGGCCCTGCTCCAGCGACATGGATTGGGTGCGCTGGTGCGGGACCACCACGAGGTGGCGCCACCAGCGGCCCGAGCGGATCAGCAGGGCCGTGTCGGTGGAGGTGAAGCCGTTGCGGCGCCAGCCCAGGGGTGCCAGCAGCCTGGCCCGCCGCGGGGTGGTGACGAAACCGGCGTCGTCTGTTCGCGATGCAACCGCCGGAACCCCGCCCGGGCCGGCAAGGCCGGTAATGCCGGCCCTGAAGACCGCCACCGGGTCCGGGGTGCCCGGGTCGGGCAGGACGAGGGAGAGCATGGTGAGGACGTCGGGGAATGTCCCCACCGGCAGGAGCGTGGTCCGGGACGAGCTTTCGCCGTCGCTTCCCGCCGCACCGTAGCCGGCCACATTGACCTGGATCCGGTACCAGCCGAAGATCCGCCAGAGCGGCGGCTGGCTGACCCGCAGCGCCTGGATCCGGCCCGGCGGCAGGGTCTGCGCCTGCGTGTCGAGCAGCCCGTAGCGCAGCCGGATTCCGTCCGGCGAAATGGCTGCGGTGAAGTTGTAGCCCCGGTTAATGGCGTTCCAGTACGCGGCCGCCATGCCCAGCAGGGCCGGGATCAGGAAAAGGTAGAAGCTGCGGTTCTCGGTCAGGGCCGAAAGCACCACGGAAACAACGCCGCCGACGACGATGAACACACTTTGCTCGCTCAGCACCAGTGACCCGATGAGGCGCCGCGGCGGGACGGTCAGGACGGCGTGTTCGGGCGCCTCCGCGGCTGCCTCGCCGGGGTGCGCGGGGTCCGGCACCACGCCGGCGGCACGGGCCAGGATCGCGGCGCGGAGCTGCCGTGCCTCGTCCATGCGGAGATAGGCGAGCCGCACCGCAGATTCCCCGGCGTCGGCCACCTCGAACTTCAGCTCGGCCAGCCCGAAGATCCTGGCGAGCAGGGGCTGCACGATGTCGATCGCCTGGACACGGTCCAGCCTGGCCTGCCGCTGCTGTTTGAAGAGGAAGCCCGTGTTCAGCCGGACATAGCCTTCCGCCACCTGGTAGCGGGTGAAGTACCAGCTCAGGATGTAACCGAGGACGGTGAGCAGCAACAGCACGCCGCCGCCCAACAGCAGCCATGGCGCCCGGCCCGCGAGCTGCTCATCGATCAAGGGCCCGCCCCGGAGCAGCCGCTCGAAAGTATCCCGGAAGAAGAAGAATCCAATGGCGGCCAGCGCCACCCAGCCGCGCACAAAGGGTGAGGCGGGGTGCACACGCAGCCACGCACCGTCCGCGGTTCCGGCCTCGGCCCCGGCAGCGGCCTCCGGGGCAGCGCCCGGCTTCACCCGGACCCCTTCCCTGCGCCGGCCTTCACTGCTGTGCCTTCACTGCGTGGCCTGCACTGCGCGGCCTGCACGGCGAACCCGTCACAGCCCGGCCAGCCGGGCTTCACCGCGGGCGGAGAGCTGCTCGCGGAGCCGCGCGCCTTCCGCTGCGGGCAGGCCCGGGATTTCCGCGCTGGTGCCGGCGGAGGCGGTGTGCAGTTTCAGCGTGCACAGCCCCAGCCCGCGTTCCACCGGACCCGCGCCGATGTCCACATACTGCATGCGGCCGTAGGGGACCACGAGCGTGCGCTGGAAGAAGATGCCGCGGCGGATGAGCAGGTCATCCTCGCGCTCGGCGTATCCGATGGCCCGCACCTGGCGGGGAATGAGCAGCAGCCGCCACAGGGCCAGGACAAGCATCACCGCCGGGATGGCAATGGCCAGCCAGAGCGGGAAAGACTTCCACCAACCGTTGAGGACAAGGATCAGGGGAAGGCACAGCAACCCGACGACGATGAGGTTGGCCAGGGCCCAGCTGGCGAGCCGTACCGTGACGTACTTTGGTGAGACGCGCAGCCACGAGATGCCCGGAGGATCAATCGCCTCGGTATGCATATTCGCCTTCCGACTTGGGCTTGCGCTGTTCCTGCCGGCCCGGAGCCGACTCGCCCTCGCCGTCCTCGGGGGGTATCCGGCAGAACCGTTCCACCGTCAGGCCAACCACAATCATCATCAGGCCGCCGCCGGCCATGATCAGGGCCTGCCAGGCGAGGGTCTGGTCGCTGCGCAGGTTCCAGAGCCGCAGCTGGTCAACGAAGATCCCGACGTGCCAGCCCAGCAGCACGCTGCCGGTATAGGCGCAGGCCTGGGCAAGGACCAGGGTCCAGGCGGCCAGGATGGGGTTGAGCATTTTCTTCTTGTTGCCGTTCCGCCAGCGGCGGACCCTGATGCCCAGCACGAGCGTGAGCACCACGATCACACCCATCGTGATGAGCCCGTTGAGCGGCAGCACGGGGGTGTTCAGGCCGTAGCGGGTGGTCAGCACTGCGGCGAGCCAGCCGAGGACCCCCACGGCGGAGCCGATCACAAGCAGGGTCAGGGGGTTGGTCAGCTTCATCATTCCACCGCTCCGGCCACGCCGTGGAGGTTTTCGAAGCCGTCGAAGGGCACGAGGTCGGCGAAGTCCGCGGCCCTGGCGGCCAGCTCGCCCACGCGTTCGCCGTCGAGCTCGGCCGCGGGGTCAATGAGCGACCACGGGTGCAGCACGAACGCCCGCTGCGCCGCCCGCGGGTGGGGCAGCGTCAGGTCCGGGTCGGAGCTGACCAGGTCCCCGTAGGTGATGATGTCGACGTCGAGCGTCCGGGGTCCCCAGTGCACTTCGCGGACGCGGAGGTGTTTTTGCTCCACGGCGTGGCAGTGCTGCAGCAGCTCCTGGGGCGTCAGCGTGGTCTCCACGGCGATCACCATGTTGAGGAAGTCCGGCTGGCCGGAGGGCCCGCCGACGGCTTTCGTCTGGACGATCGGCGAGATCGCAAGCAGCCGGACCTCGGGCGGGTCAACGATGTCCGCGACCGCGGCCGAGAGGGTGTCGCTGCGCGCCCCCAGGTTGCTTCCGAGCGCGAGGACGGCCCGGGTGTAGTTCATGGCTGCTCCTGCCGGGTCCGCCGGACGCTGACGGAGACGTCGCCGAACTCGACTTCGATCGGAGCCTTGGGCTTGTGCACCGTGATGTCCACCGCGGCGACGGGGAACTTCCGCAGCACGTCCTCGGCGATCCGCACGGCCAGCGCCTCGATCAGGTTCAGCGGCTCTCCCGTGATCCAGCCCCGGATGCACTCTGCCACTTCACCGTAGTGCGCGGTGTCGAGCACGTCGTCGGAGGCGGCGGCGCGGCTGAAGTCCAGGTGCAGTACGGCGTCGACGACGAACGGCTGGCCGTTGCGCCGTTCGAAATCAAAGACTCCGTGATGGCCGACGGCGGTGACGCCGCTCAGCGTGATCTGGTCCATGGGTGGTCTGTCGGTTCAGCCGTGGCCGGCGGCAGCCGGCAGGGCCGGAATCATGCGGGCGGCGGTTTTGACGGCGTCGAGGCTGGGACCGACGTCGTGCACGCGGACTGCCCACGCGCCCCGGTAGGCGCTGATGGCGGTCACGGCGGCCGTGGCGGCGTCGCGTTCGGCCGGCGGGGCGGCCTTGCCCGCCACGGTCAGGAGGCTGCCGAGGAAGCGCTTGCGGGAGGCCGCCACCAGGACCTTGTGGCCCATGGCCTGCAGGACGTCCAGGCGCTGGAGGAGTTCCCAGTTCTGCTCCTCGTTCTTCGAGAAGCCCAGGCCCGGATCCAGGATGATTTGTTCGGGGGCGACGCCGGCCGCGTACAGCTTTTCGCGGACTCCGGCCAGTTCGGCGGCCACTTCGTCCGCGACGTTCCCGTATTCCGCCAGGGAGTCCATCGTGACGGCATTGCCGCGGCGGTGGGTGAGGATGTACGGGGCCTTGCTGCGGGCCACGAGCCCAGCCATCTCCGGCTCCATGCTCAGGCCGGAAACGTCGTTGATGATCGCGGCCCCGGCGTCGAGGGCGGCCGCGGCGGTGGCGGCGTGCGTCGTGTCGATGCTGACCAGGGCACCGGCCTTGACCAGGGCCTGGATCACCGGCACGACCCGCTGCTGCTCTTCCTCGGCGCCGACCTCGGCTGCTCCCGGGCGGGTGGACTCGCCGCCGACGTCGATGATGTCCGCTCCGGCGTAGAACATCCGCAGGCCGGCCGCGATAGCCGTGTCCGCGGTGGCGTGCTTGCCGCCGTCGCTGAAGGAATCCGGGGTGACGTTCAGGATCCCCATCACGAGCGTCCGGTCCGTGGGGAGATCCTTGAATTGCGCTGCCGGGCGCGACTTGCGCAGGACGGGCAGGGGCGAGGTCGCGGGTCCGGTTCCGGGGGCTGCGGCGAGGGAATCCATAATTCTGTGTTCTTACCTTCCGATGATGAGGCTCATGGCTTCGGCACGGGTGGCCGGGTCATGGAGTTGCCCGCGTACCGCGCTGGTGACGGTCTTGGCGCCGGGCTTGCGGATGCCGCGCATCGACATGCAAAGGTGTTCGCATTCGACGACGACAATGGCGCCGCGCGGCTTGAGGTGGGCGACGAGGGCTTCGACGATCTGGGTGGTCAGGCGTTCCTGGACCTGGGGACGGCGGGCGAACATGTCCACCAGCCGCGCGAGTTTGCTCAGCCCGGTGACCTTTCCGTCATGCGAGGGAATGTAGCCTACGTGGGCGACCCCGTGGAACGGCACGAGGTGGTGTTCGCAGGTGGAGTAGAAAGGAATGTCCTTGACCAGGACGAGTTCCTCGTGGTCCAGGTCGAACTGGGTGGCCAGGATTTCCGCGGGATCGTGGTGGAGCCCGGCGAACATCTCGGTGTAGGCCTTGGCGACCCGCTTCGGGGTGTCCAGGAGCCCGCTGCGGTCCGGGTCCTCACCGATGGCCAGCAGGATCTCGCGGACTGCCGCCTGGATCCGGGCCTGGTCCACGACGGTGCCGGGACCGGACCCTCCCGCCGCCAAATCATCGGTGGCGGGAGCGTCGTCGTCGTCATTGAAGAAAGAAGTCACTGAAGAAGCCTAGCCGGGATGGCCATCGGTCCCGAGATCCGTTACACCGCCCTGGAACGAATCCTGTCCGGCAACGCCCTGGGCGTGCGGCGGCAGGGCGTCCAGCGGTTCCTCGAGTCGGGCTTCCTTGGCTTCTTCCTGCGCTTCGCGTTCGGCCTTTTCCATGCGCGATTCGACCGGGCCGATTTCCTGGATCGGACGGGTCTCCTTGGAGAGCCAGATCTCGCGGAAATCGCGCTTCCGGATCTGGGTGAAGACCTGGGCGATTTCGGCCTGGTTCAGCGTTTCGCGTTCCAGCAGTTCGAGGGCCAGCTCATCGAGGACGTCGCGGTTCTCGGTCAGGATGGCGTAGGCCTCGTCGTGGGCGCCCTCGATCAGGCGGCGTACTTCCTCGTCAACAATGTAGGCGATCTGGTCGGAGTAGTTGCGCTCGTGGCCGGCGTCGCGGCCCAGGAAGGGCTCGCCGCCGCCCTGGCCGAGCCGCACCGCGCCCACACGCTCGCTCATGCCGAACTCGGTTACCATCTTGCGGGCGATCCCGGTGGCCTTTTCGATGTCGTTGGACGCGCCGGTGGACGGGTCGTGGAAGACGAGCTCCTCTGCGACGCGGCCGCCCATGGCGTAAGCCATCTGGTCGAGCAGTTCGTTGCGGGTGACGGAGTACTTGTCGTTTTCCGGGACCACCATGGTGTAGCCCAGGGCACGGCCGCGGGGCAGAATGGTGATCTTGGTGACCGGTGCCGAGTTCCGCAGCGCCGCGGCCACCAGGGCGTGCCCGCCTTCGTGGTAGGCGGTGACCTTGCGTTCGTGTTCCTTCATGACCCGGCTGCGCTTTTGCGGGCCGGCCATCACGCGGTCAATCGCCTCGTCGAGGGCGCGGTCGTCGATCAGGTTGGCGTTGGAGCGGGCGGTCAGCAGGGCGGCCTCGTTGAGGACGTTGGCGAGGTCCGCGCCGGTGTAGCCGGGGGTCTTTTTGGCCACGGCCTTCAGGTCGACGTCGGGAGCCATCGGCTTGCCCTTGGCGTGGACCTTGAGGATCTGGTCGCGGCCGATCAGGTCGGGGGCTTCGACGGAAATCTGCCGGTCGAAGCGGCCCGGACGCAGCAGCGCCGGGTCGAGGACGTCGGGGCGGTTGGTGGCAGCGATGAGGATGACGTTCGTCTTGACGTCGAAGCCGTCCATTTCGACCAGCAGCTGGTTGAGGGTCTGCTCGCGTTCGTCGTTGCCGCCGCCGATGCCGGCGCCGCGGTGGCGGCCGACGGCGTCGATCTCGTCCACGAAGATGATGGCCGGTGAGTTGGCCTTGGCCTGCTCGAACAGGTCGCGGACGCGGGAGGCGCCGACGCCGACGAACATTTCCACGAAGTCGGAACCGGAGATCGAGAAGAAGGGGACGCCGGCCTCGCCGGCGACGGCGCGGGCCAGGAGGGTCTTGCCGGTGCCGGGAGGGCCGTAGAGCAGCACGCCCTTGGGGATTTTGGCTCCGACGGCCTGGAACTTGGCCGGTTCCTGGAGGAATTCCTTGATCTCTTCGAGTTCCTCCACGGCTTCGTCGGCTCCGGCGACGTCGCTGAAGGTCACCTGGGGCATGTCCTTGTTGACCATCTTGGCTTTGGACTTGCCGAACTGCATGACCTTGGAGCCGCCGCCCTGCATGCGGGAGAGCAGGAACCAGAACAAGACGCCAAGGAGGAGGACCGGGATCAGGAGGGAGAACAGTCCGGCGAACCAGTTGTTCTCGACCGGCTGGTCGGTGTAGCCGCTCGGGGGCCGGGAGTCGGTGACAGCCTTGACCACATCGGCGGCGCGGGCGTTGACGTAGTAGAACTGGATGTTCTTGCCCTTGTCCTGGCCGTCAACCTGCAGGTTGTCCTTCAGGACCAGGTCCACACGGTTTTCCGCATCGAAGATCTTGGCCTGTTCGACCTTGCCGCCGTCGGTCAGCAGCGCGAGACCCTTGTCGGTGTCGATTCGGGCGGAGCCGCCCGGGGACAGGGTGGCAAAAGCCAGCAGGAGCATGCCGATGACAACGACAATCCAGATGCCCGGGCCCTTGAAGAAACTCTTAGCTTTCATCTGATCGGGGCAGGCCCCGTCCCTCCTGGTAGTGCTGCACGGCGACCGATCTGCGCGCGTGTGGTGCTGCGTCAGCTTCTAGCTATACACCGTCGCTGTAAGTCACGCACGGTGTAGTCCAAAAGTTCCCTGAGGGCGTAGCGGAGCCGGGCAGAACCGGCCGCTGGCCGGACGTTGGCCGGACGTTGGACCGGCCGGCGGCAGGAGCAGCCACCGGCCGTTGGACGGGCCGGGGGCCGGACCATTCCGGCCGGACGGGGCGGCCGTCTGCTACTCGTAAACGTGCGGCGCCAGGGTGCCGACGAAGTCCAGGTTGCGGTACTTCTCGGCGTAGTCCAGGCCGTAGCCCACAACGAACTCGTTGGGGATGTCGTAGCCGACGTATTTGACGTCGATCTGGACCTTTGCGGCCGTGGGCTTGCGGAAGGCGGTGCAGATTTCCACCGACGCCGTGCCGCGTGATTCCAGGTTGGTCTTGAGCCAGGACAAGGTCAGGCCGGAGTCGATGATGTCCTCGACGATCAGCACATCCTTGCCCATGAGGTCCGTGTCGAGGTCCTTGAGGATCCGGACCACGCCGGAGGACTGGGTGCCGGAACCATAGGACGAGACGGCCATCCAGTCCATTGAAACGTGGCTGTGAAGGGCGCGGGCGAGGTCAGCCATGACCATCACGGCGCCCTTGAGCACGCCGACGATCAGCAGATCGCGGCCTTCGTAGTCCTTGTCGATCTGGGCAGCGAGTTCGGTGATCCGTGACTGGATCTGCTCCTTGGAGTACAGAACGTGCTTGAGATCTGCCTGGACGTCGTTTGAATCCACCAATAACTCCTGTGTAGATGCGGGGGCGACTATATTTGGGGCGGTTTTTGAGGCCGGAATACAAGCTTCCCACAGCGGGACGCTTCGCGGGGAACCCCGCCGGGGCCGGGCTGCCCCTCGGCGAGGAGCTGCGCGAGCGAGAGCCGGTAGACGCTGACCCCGCCGGGGAGCTCCACGGGGCCGGCCGATCCCTGCCTGCGGAGGAGTGCTTCCGCGGCCAGCAGGCGCTGGTAGCTAGGCTGCTGGCCTCCGACGGCGGCCGCTGCTTTAGCGATGACACGGAACCTCACGGCCGGCGCGAGTTCGCGCAGGGCCTCCTCCGGGAGGCTGATGACGGCCCCGGACTGTTCCCGGAGCCGGAGATAGGCGTCTTCCGCCACGTCTTCGAGGTAGTCGGCGTCAAGCTGCAGGATGGCGGCAGTCCGCGCGAGCGATTCGGCAACCCCCGGGCCCAGCTTCTCCTCCAGCAGCGGCAGCACCTCCACGCGGGTCCGCGACCTCGCAAATGAGGGATCGGCGTTGCTCGGATCGTGCCAGGGGTGGAGGCCCTCGACGTCGCAGATCGCCAGGGTGTCCGCGCGCCGCAGTCCCAGGAACGGCCGCAGCAGGCGGTCCCGGACGGGCCGCATTCCCGCCAGGGAGCGCGTGCCGGAGCCGCGGGCGAGGCCGAGCAGGACCTGTTCGGCCTGGTCGTCAAGGGTGTGGCCGAGCAGGATTGCCCCGGCGCCGGCGCCGTCGGCGGCGGCTTCGAGGGCGGCGTGGCGGGCGTCCCGGGCCGCCGCCTCAGGTCCCATGCCGGTGGAGGCGACGTCGACGGCCCTGACTTGCACGGGCGCGAGCCCCAGTTCCCGCAACGCCACCGCGGTGGCGGCGGCGACGTCGGCGGAACCGGGCTGCAGCTGGTGGTCCACGACGACGGCACCCACGGAAACTGGGTGGCCGTCCACGTGCCCGCGGCGGGCGAAGTAGGCGGCGACGGCGGCGAGGGCCAGCGAGTCGGGCCCGCCGCTGCAGGCGACCAGGACCCGTTCCGGGTAGCCCGCAGCGGAGAGCGCGTCCTGCAGCATTTTCCGCGCGGTGCCGACGACGGGTGCGAGCCTGCCCGGCCGGCGCCTTCCGCTGGAAACCTGGCCGCCGGAAACCTGTCCGTCGGATACGGGACCGGATGTCACGGGAACTAGTGCCCCATCCGTTCGAGCCAGAGCCTGGAATCGTGGATTTCGGCCTCGCTCGGCAGGTGGTCCGCGGACTCCCAGACCTTGTTGAAACCTTGCATGCCGGCCACGTCCACCACTTCGCGGACAAACTTCGCGCCGTCGCTGTACTGGCGCATCTTGGCGTCCAGTCCCAGCAGGTTGCGGATGAACTTTTCGATCACGCCGCGCTCCGTGGCCCGGGAATTGAAGCGCTGCCGGATGGTCTTCACGGACGGCACGATGCTGGAGTCGACGGCGTCCATCACCACGTTGGCGTGGCCTTCGAGCAGGCTCATCAGGGCGGTCAGGCGTGAGATCGCGGCCTTTTCCTCGGGGTTCTGCAGCAGGTCGAGGATGGCGCCACGGCTCGGGGCGGTTCCGGACGCGGTTCGGTCCTTGAGCGATTTCGCCGCGGCGGAGGCCCGCTCCATCAGGGAATCGACGTTGCCGAGCAGCTGGCCGCTGAGGTTCTCGATCTCGTCCAGCATGTGGTGCCGCAGCCAGGGCGCGGCGGCGAACTGCACGCGGTGGGTCTGTTCGTGGAGGCAGACCCACAGCCGGAAGTCTTCGGGTTCGACGTTGATTTCACGCTCGACGGAGATGATGTTCGGCGCCACGAGGAGCAGGCGTCCGGCGGCGGGGGCCGCGGAGTTTACGGCGAGCGCGGAGAAGGGATCGTACTGGCCCAGGACCTTGCTGGAGAGGAAGGCGAGGATGGCGCCGAGCTGGCTGCCCGTGATGGCGCCGCTGACGCTGGYCGCGCCGGGGTTCAGCGTGCCGCGGCGGCCCTCGAGCATTTTCTCCATCGCGGGCTGGAGCATGACGGCGAAGCTCTGGGTGTTGGCCTTGGACCAGGAGGCCCGGTCCACGACGAGGACCGAGGAATCACGCAGGTCGCGGGCGGCTTCCAGTCCGGTGATGTCGTGGACGTGCGGCACGGAAATGTCCGCCATGAGCCGCAGATTGTCGACGGCGGCACCGATCTCGGCCGCCCCCAGGGTGGGCCCGGCAGGCGTGAGGCGGGCGGCGGTGGAAGCGGCGAGCTCCCAGTTGATGAGGGCTTGGGCTTGGGCTGATGTCTCGCGGGCAGAGGACTCCATAGGTCCCATCAGATCACAAGGGCCTGACAATCCGCCTTAAATTCGTCGGGCGGCGAACGCCGGCGGGTTCATCGCCCTCAGCGGCAGCCGCAGCCGGCCAGGACGGCCGCGGTACGGTCCAGCGCCGTCTTGTTCGCCGCCCCGGGGGTCAGGCCGTTGCCGATGAAGGAGAACACCAGAAGCCGGCCGTCGGCGTCCACCACGTAACCGCTCAGCGCGATCACCGTGTTCAACGTGCCAGTCTTGGCCCGGACCAGTCCGGCGCCGCGGGCCGTGGTGGCGTCCATGTAGCGGTCCCCCAGGGTTCCGGTAAGCCCGGCGACCGGGAACCCGGCCAGCCCGGCGCGCAGCCGCGTGTCCGCACCCGAGGTGATGGCCCGGACCACTTCGGAAAGCTGTCGGGCGGAGACCTGGTTGGCCAGCGCCAGTCCGGAGACGTCTGCGGCGCTCAGCGTGTCGGCGGGGATCTGCAGTTGTTCGAGCTGCTCCAGCACCGCCGCGACCGCGCCCTCGTTGCTGCCGGGCTTCCCGGCCGCGAGCGCAGCCATCCGGCCGACCACCTCGGTGAGGTAGTTGTCCGAGGTGCGCAGGAGCAGGTCCACCTGCTCGCCCACGGTGGCGGACTGGACCTCGGCCAGAACCCTGGCGGCACCGGTGTCCGAACTACCACCGCCTGTTCCGCCGCCGGGTGCCGTCCCGGCGGGAACCCGCACGACGCCGGGTGCCACCGTCAGCCCCGCGGCGGCGGCCGCCGTCGCGAGCCGGGCGGAGAACGCCTCGGCGGCGCTCATGGCGGCGTCCTGCGGGCGCGGTCCGGTGGTCTTGGCCGGGTCGAAGCGGGCCGAGTTCAGTGCCAGGGGGAACAGCGGGGCCACCTCACCGGCGGCGACGTCCTCCGGGCTCCAGGCCGGGTTCAGCGGGGGGCCGGTGAAGAGGGAGTCGTCCAGCATCACCGTCAGGGGGCCGGTGACGCCGTCGTCCTGCAGGGCGCGGACTGTCGCCTGTGCCAGGCTGGCGAGCCCGGCCCGGCCCAGCACCGCACCCGGGACTGATTCGCCCGCGCCGAGAAGTACATCGCCGCCGCCGGTCAGCACCACGGATCCTGGAGCGGCGCCTGCCACTGCCCTGGTGCTGAAGCGGCGTTCCGGGCCGAGCGTCCGCAGCGCGGCGGCGGCCGTGAGGAGCTTCATGTTGGAGGCGGGAACGCGGACCTGGTCGCCGGAACGGTCGAAGAGGACCTCTCCCGTGGCGGCGTCCTGCACCACCCCCGTGAAGCTTCCGGCGCCGTCGACCTTTAGCGTTTCGTTGAGTTGTGCGGCGAGGGAGCCGGGCTCCGGGACGGGGGCCGCGGCAGTGAGCGGTTCGATCCCGTCCGTTGTGCCGCCGCCGGCGGCCAGTGTGCCGGGGGCCTGGTGCCAGGCCGGGGCGGGCTGTGCCGGGTTTGCGGGGGTTTGGGGGCCGAGGAAGGCCGGTGCGGCGGCCATGCCCGCGGGGAGGGCGACGGCCACCACCAGCAGGGTCTGGAGCAGCAGCGGGAGGCTCCGCCGCACCGGCCCGGAGATCGGGGCCATGCCTGCGCGGATCGTTCTGCGTTTCATGCTGCTGCTGGTCCTTTAGTCCTGAAATGTCCCCACTAGTTCCTGAAACCAGGGCCTCTCGCTATATCCTCAATAGTAGTCGGCGGCACCGGCACTGCTTTTTGGAGATGTCACGGGTGCCGCGAACCCCCTGAATTCGTCAAGGAGCAGTCCATGAAGCATGACGTGACCATCGAGATCCCCAAGGGATCACGCGTCAAGTACGAAGTCGACCACGAAACGGGCCGCGTCCGCCTGGACCGCGTCCTGTTCACCTCCATGCAGTACCCCACGCACTACGGTTTCTTCGAGAACACCCTCGGTGAAGACGGCGATCCGCTGGACGCCCTGGTGCTGCTGCAGGACTTCGACCTGCACCCCGGCGTGATCGTTGAATCCCGCCCCATCGGCGTGTTCAACATGACCGACGACGGCGGCGGAGACGCGAAGGTGCTCTGCGTGCCGGCCGACGCCCGCTTCGATCACATCAACGAGATCAGCGACGTCAGCGAGTTCCTGATCAAGGAAATCGAGCACTTCTTCACCCGCTACAAGGACCTGGAGCCGGGCAAGTGGGTCAAGGCCGAGGGCTGGGGCGACCGCGCCGCCGCCGAGGCCGAGCTCGAGGCATCCATCAAGCGCTTCGTTCCGCACACGCACTAACGATCCTCAACTCCAACGCGGGGTCACTTGCCGCCCATAAATCCCCCTCAAAGTCAATTGGTCGTTGCAACAACTGGGTTTAGGCCGCGGTGGCAATGAGTTGGCGCATGCGTTGTTTGGGGGTCTCGAGGTTGAGCGTGGGAC